>NZ_JAGPYA010000084.1:0-22999 GCF_018070245.1 Micromonospora sp. M61
CTGGACGGCCCGCAGGCGTCCTTCGGTGACCAGGTGTTCGAGCGGCTGCTGCGCGAACGCATCGTCTTCCTCGGCACCGAGGTGACGGAGGAGTCGGCCAACCAGATCTGCGCGCAGATCCTGCTGCTCGCCGCCGAGGACGCCAAATCGGACATCTACCTCTACATCAACTCGCCGGGCGGGTCGGTCAGCGCGGGAATGGCGGTCTACGACACGATGCGCTACGTCCGCAACGACGTGGCAACCCTGGCGCTCGGCTTCGCCGGCTCGATGGGGCAGTTCCTGCTGTGCGCGGGAGCGGCCGGCAAGCGGTACGCGCTGCCGCACTCGCGGATCATGATGCACCAGCCCTCCGGTGGAATGGGCGGGACCGCCTCGGACATCACCATCCAGGCGGAGAACATGCTGCACGTGAAGCGGACGATGCAGGAGCTGACCGCCCAGCACAGCGGACGGACGCTGGACGAGATCCAGCGCGACTGGGACCGGGACCGCTGGTTCACCGCCGAGCAGGCCCGGGAGTACGGCCTCATCGACCAGGTGCTCACCCGAGCCGAGCAGCTACCGGCGGTCTGAGCCACCCGCAGGCCTGGTCTCGGCGGCGGCACTCGGACAATATCGGTAGCGCTCGCCCGTTAGGGTCACGTCTATGCGTCGACTGATCCCAGCCCTCTCGATTGCCCTCGCCGTGACCCTCGTCAGCGGCTGCGGCACCAATTCCGGCGACCCGGCGGCGTCATCGTCCTCCGCCGCGCCCGCAGCGTCCAAGGTCGAGCCGACCGCCGCCGTCAAGCAGGGCATGGACCGCAGCCTCGCCGGCCCGCTCACCATGGATGCCTCGGTCAAGGCCGGCAACCAGTCGATCACCATGAGCGGAAAGATGGACCCTGCCGCCCGCACGCTGCACTTGACCGGCAAGGCGCCGGAACCGATCGAGGCGCGGCTGATCGGGGATGCCGCCTACCTCAAGTCGGACTCGCTCGACGGCGAGAAGCCGTGGATGAAGATCGACCTCACCAAGCTCAGGCCGAACAGCTCCTTGCGCCAGTCCTTCGACCTGAAGTCGCAGACCGGCCTCATCGGCGGCGTCGTGTCCGCCCAGGAGGTGGGCGGCGGTCGGTACACCGGCGTCGCCGACCTGGAGAAGGCCGCCGAGGCGGCCAGCGGCGAAGCCGGGATGCGGGAGGGCCTCGAGTCGACCGCCAAGCTGGCGAAGGACCCGAAGGCGGTCCCGTTCGAGGCGACTCTCGACGCCGACGGGCGCCTCACCGCGCTCTCCTACACGATCGCCACCAAGAAGCTGGGTGACCTCGTCACCGAGATGCGCATGAGCGACTTCGGCAAGCCCGTCACGGTGGACGCGCCGCCCGCCAGCGACACCGAGGCGGCGTCCGAGGAGATGTACAAGTTCCTCTGACCGGTCGGCTGGTGGGCTGCGGGATACCCGCAGCCCACCAGCCATTGTCTGTGCCCCAGCTCACAGCGCCACCGGTAACAATCCGTTGGACCAGCCCGTCCTTGAGGCAGCACAAACCACAAGGGAGGGCACATGTACGCCGCTTATGTCACGGTCACCATCCTCGCCTCGGTCTTCACCGGAGTCGCCGCCGTCACCTACCTGATCGGCCACGACTACCCGAAGGCCCAGATGGACATGAAGTGCCTGCCACGGGCCTGGATGCCGAGGTTGGGCACGGCGTTGGCAGCCGGTGCGTTGGGGCTGCTGGCCGGGTTCGCCGTGCCACTACTGGGGACACTCGCCGCCGCCGGCCTGGTGTTGTACTTCGTCGGCGCGCTCATCGCGCACCTGCGGGTGGGTTCCCGCCAGCTCGTGGGATGGGCGGTGTTCTTCTCCACCTCGGTGGCGGCGCTGGTCCTGAATCTGGTCCACCACTGGTGATCCGCCCGAGCCGGATGGGGCTTCGCGCGGTGACGTATCCGGCCAATGGTCTTCGGCGGATCTTCGAGGTGCCCCCGGCAGGATTCGAACCTGCGACACACGGTTTAGGAAGAAACTAGCGCCGCCTGCGCTGCCTAGCGTCCTACCAGGACGTATTTGGAATGATTCCCGGCTGGTGCGCCTGATGATTCCGCGCATGTTCCGAATTTTGCTACACGGCCAGACTAGTTGATTACAAGCTTCGCGCGTCGCGTCTGCACCCGTCGGGCAGCCGCTACACGCCGGAACTTCGTCCGTGCTGGGGCTTGTCAGCGTGCCGACTTACAGCGGCGTTGCTGTCGACAGCCCTTTCGCTGGTGATCCAGGCCGCTTCTCTCTCGGAGTCGTCGTAATCCGGTTCCTACGCACCGCCGGCGGCTCGAAGCCGGCCAGCACGCACATACCGACGTCGTAGGCGATCGTGGCCGAATCGTCCAGCAAGTTCGCCGAATTGAGGTAAAGGATAACGGTGACGGCAGCGCGTCGAGGAAGGCGCACAAACGCGGCTTTAGGCAGGACCCCACACGACGGGTGGATGCATAGATCCGTCTCCACCCGTCGTGTGGGGTTTCAATCGACGTCGACGTGGAACTGGTCGCTGACGGCGAGGTCGGCGAGTTGCTGGGCGGTGAACGGCAGCTTCTTCAGCTCCGGCGGTGCCGTCCAGTATCTGTCGGGCCTCGAGATCTGGACGACCTTGACCAGTACCCCGTCCGGGTGCCGGTACACGGCCCACTGGGCGAATCGCGGGGGGTCCTCGTTCCAGCGGGCTTGCGCCACCCCTACCTTCGCTTGGCTGGCGGTCATCAGCTGGCATGTTCCGCGGGGGGGCCAGATCTCCAGCGCCAGGTCGCAGCCGTTACCCTGCCACCGGTTTCCAATTGGAGACTGCGGGGTGTGCACCTCGACCATCACCAACCCGGTCTGCTTCCCTTGGCGTACGTTGAAGTACGCCTGGTAGAACCCTAACGAAAACGCCTTCGGATCAAGCGGATTCAGCGGGTCGTCTCTCACCACGGTGTACCCGGCGGGCAGGGCGGCAATGAGATCGTCGAGCATCTCCCGTGCCCGGTTATTGCGTGCGTCCCACTCCTCCTGCGGCAGGTCCGGCGATCCCAGGTGCGGACAAGATGCCGGTGTGCACCTCACGGCACCGGGCGGCGTGGTCGCCCTCGGATCCGCCGCGCTGTTGGAGGGCGGCTCGGTACCCGCCGGACGGTAGCTACTTCCGCTGCCCAGCACGCCGGTGAACCCGACGGCGGCGACCAGCACGACCGCTGTCGCCGACCCGGCGCAGAACGAGACGACGCGGCGTCGGAACCGGGCGCGGCGACCAGCAGCGAGCGTGTCCGCTGCACTCATCGGTGGGGGAGGGCTCGTGGTCGCCATGACGTCGCGTAGCGCTCCTCGAAACTCGTCCTCATTCATTGATTCCCTCCCTGTTAGTAGCCAAAGTCGGTGCCAGCACCCGGCGCAGCGTTTCTAGCCCCCGCGCAGCCTGGCTTTTCACCGTTCCAGGCGAGCACCCCAGCAGCGACGCGGTCTCTTCGACGGACAGGTCCTCCCAGTACCGCAGGACCAACACGGCCCGCTGGCGAGGAGGTACGCCCGCTAGCGCCCGCAGCAAGACAAGCCGTTCTTCCGGCGAGTCCGCAGTCACGGCCTGTTCCACTGCCTCGCTGGTGACGCGTTCCTGTCGCCACCAGCCACGTCGCCGCTCATCGAGGAAGGTCCGCAACAGGATCTGCCGCACGTACGCGTCGAGTACTTCATGCCGAGATGTGCGATTCCAGGCCATGTAGAGCTTCGTGAACGTGGACTGGACCAGGTCCTCCGCCCGATGCCAGTCGCCACACAACAGGTAGGCGGTCCCGCGCATGGCGTCTGATCGCGCCGCGAAGTACGCCGCGAATGCGGCGTCACGATCGCTCATCCGATGCCTCCGATTCCCCAGTCGGGGATAGTCACGCAGGTTCCGGCTCCGGAGGTTGCATCCAATGAGAAATTCGCAGGGCTGCAGATGGAAGCCGCGCCGCGCTCCGTCCGGCAGAGGCATTGGCGCTGCGAGAGCAGGACTGCGACCTTCCCGAGACGGGATGGGGTCGGCTGACGCTGGCCAAGAGTCGACCCCAGGCGGGCAAGCGGTGGACCGACAGCGGCCAGGTCCATGACGACCGAGGGCTGAAGCACCGTGCCGAGGACGAGCCGCGCGGCGTGCCAATCCCACCCGCGCTCGTGGCGATCCTGCGCGCCCACATCGGACGATTTGGCGTCGCCAAGGATGGCCGGCTATTCCAAAGTGAGCGGGGCAACGTCGTTGCGGCCTCAACCTACTCACGCGTGTGGGAAGAGGCACGTCGGCTAGCTCTGACGCCGCGCCAGGTTGACTCTCCGCTGGCTGGTCGGCCAAACGACCTGCGGCACGCCGCCGTGTCGCTGTGGCTCAACACTGGTGTGCCGGCAACCGAGGTAGCCGACCGGGCCGGACACTCCGTGGACGTACTGCTGAAGGTCTACGCCAAGTGCATCGACGGCGCGGAGGCCACCGTCAACGACAGGATCTCTGAGGCTCTGACCGGGATGGCATGGCCCGTGTGACGGTCGCCGTTCCGGATCTTGCCTCGGTTGTGTCGACTGACCTGGTCGGATGCCTTCAAGGTCATTCCGCTCCCGTTCCGCGACCTACGACAAACGGCGGCTTCCGGTGGCCTGCGGCTGCACATCTGTTCCAATTGAACAGCATTTATATGGGCAGCTCAGGTGGCGTTTCGACTGCGTATTGAGGTGCCCCCGGCAGGATTCGAACCTGCGACACACGGTTTAGGAAACCGATGCTCTATCCCCTGAGCTACGGGGGCGCGAGCGCACAGTCTAGCGACCTGGGCGCTCACCTGGGGTGGCAGGGAGTGGCCCACGTTCACCCGCGTCACCCGGACCCCTGTTCTCCCAGCCCAGGACCACACCCGGAGTCTTCATGTGAACTCCGGATGATCTTGGTGGGCAGGGTGGAGTGGCCCTGCGGACCGTCGGTATCCGGGCAGCACATCGATGTGCAGGTGGGCGGGGTGGTCGGCGAGTTTCGGCAGCACCATCCGATCGGGTGTGTGCAGCAGGTGCGCCATAAGGAGTCCGTGGGCCCCCGTTGTTATCGGTTCAGCAGTCGTACGGACGGTCGGTGCGGGCGGCTGCCAGGGTGTGGGCCCACCAGTTGAGCTGGCGCACCATCTCGGCGAGGGCGGCTTCGACGGGCCCGGGGTCGCGTAGCTCGCCGTCGTCGAACACGTCGTGCACGTTTGGGATCAGGACGCTGGTGCGCATGGTGGGGACGTGCAGTTCGGCGAAGACGTTCCGTAGCTGTTCCACCGCGCGCAGTCCGCCGGAGGCGCCGCCGTAGGAGACGAAGCCGAGGGGCTTGGCTCGCCACTGTTCGTATGGAGTGTCGATGGCCGTCTTCAGGGGGCCGGGATAGCCGTGGTTGTACTCGGGCGTGACGATGACGAACGCGTCGGCCTTGTCGACACCTTTGGTGAACCGCTCGGCGTCGCCGCCACCGGCCAGATCGTCGGAGAGGTCGAGTTCGGCCAGGTCGATGTGGTCCACGCCAGCGTCGGTGTGCCGGGGGAGGTGGCGCAGGAACCACCGTGTCACCGTCGGGCCGATCCGGTCGGGGCGGACGCTGGCGGTGATGACGGCGAGGGAGTAGGGGTCACGCATCGTGATCTCCTGTCGGCGGTCGGAGTTCCAGGTCCGGGGCGGTGGGCCGGTCCCCGTCGGGTGGGGGGAGGGTGGCGATGAGTTCTCGGATCTCCGGCGGGCTCAGGGCGAGGCTGAACTCGGAGTCGAGGACGGCGCCGTACTCCTCGTCGGTCAACGACCGGGTGCGGGTCAAATCGCCCGGGCGTTCCTCGCTGTAGTCGCGGCCGATGAGCCGCCGGATCGCCGTGTCGTGCTTGCGGACGACGATGCACTGCTGGGTGAACGGCGAGTGTGGGCTGGTGGCGGTGTTGTGGTTGGCGACCTCGACGTCGACCGGGTACTGCGGCTCCTCGGTAAAGGTCAGCAGCGTGGTCCAGCTGTCGGTGGTCCGCTCACGCAGCCGCCAGGCGCCGTCCTCGCCGAGCCGGAGCTGGTACTCCCACGCGCCTTGGCGCTGCGGGGCGCCCTCGACCAGCGGCAACGGTTCAAGCAAGCCGGAGCCGAAGCCCACGTCGGCCAGCCACACCTGGTCGCCGTCGTCCACCCGCAGGACCAGGTGCGAGCGCGGGCGCGGTTGCTCGGCCGGGTCGCCGGTACGGGCGAGCAGCCTGTCCACCCGGTAGCCGAGGTGCTGGAGTACCGCACCGAAGAGCACCCCGTGCTCGTAGCAGTACCCGCCGCGGCCGGCGTGGACGAGCTTGTCCTGCACCCGTGGCAGGTCGACCTCGACGCCCCGGCCGAGCATCACGTCCAGGTTCTCGAAGGTGATCGCGGCGATGTGGGCCCGGTGCAGGTTACGAAGGGTCATGCCATCCGGCATGGTCGGGCCGCGGTAGCCGACCCGGCGCAGGTACGCGTCGAGATCGAGTGCGTCGATCAGCCAATGTGTCGTGGGACCGATGGCTCCCAGCGGGGAAGCCTGTCGAAGGGTCATGTCACATTCCTCCCAGTCGGTGACTCGGCACGGGGCCGGTGCTGGAGCGGACGACGAGTTCGGTCGGCAGGGTCAGGCGATTCGGCGTGTTGTCAGGGTCGAGCAACATGCGCGCCATCAGCCGGCCCTTCTCGTGGATGGGCTGACGGACGGTGGTCAACCCGGTCGAGGCCGCCAGGGGCACGTCGTCGAAGCCGGTGACCGACAGATCGCGTCCGACGCGGAGCCCCTGGACGGTGGCAACCTCGACGACGGCGGCGGCGAGCACGTCGCTGTCCGCGGCGATCGCCGTCGGGCGGTCGGGGGCCGCGAGGAGCGCTGTCGCCGCCAGGCGCCCGGCGGCGGCGGCGTTGTTTCCTCCACTGACGACGCGCACTCGGGCCCGAGCAGGCAGCGCCTCGCGGATGCCGGCGAGCCGGTGCCGCGAATACGGGTAGAGCGCTGCCTCTTCCTCGACAGTGATGGCGCAGCCCGGCTCGCCCGGGGAGGAGACCACCACCGCCACCTCGTGGTGGCCGAGGTCGGCAAGGTGGCGTCCGATCTCCCGACCCGCCTGCCGGTCGTCGATCAGCACGCAGCGACCTGCCGTCGTGTCGGAGGAGCGGACCAGGGGAAGCGAACGCTCGGACAGGGCACGGACAGCCGGATGATCGTCGGTGAGCCCGTCGGCCACCGCACCATCGATGACCGCCCGGTGCACGGCGTCGAGCGACTCGCGTACCTGCGCGTCGCTTAGCCCGGCGACGACAGGCGCGAACGGGATGAGCACCAGACTCGTACGGCTCTGCGCCAACGTCTCGGCGAGGCCGCCGAGCAGAGCGAGGACATAGGGATCACTGAAGGCGTACGTCAGCTCGGTCGTGAAGATGACGCCGATCGCGTTGGCCCGCCCAGTCCGCAACGACCTCGCGGCGGCATCCGGTCCGGAGTAACCGAGCTCGCGTGCCACCGCCAGGATCCGTGACCGCATCTCCGGCGACAACCGGTCCGGGCGGTTGAAGGCGTACGACACCGACGCCGTCGAGACCCCGGCCGCCTCAGCGACCGACCGCAGTGTGACCCGCATGCCCATGCCCCTCCTCATGTTAATCGTTTAACATGGTGCATTGTGGAAGGTGAGACGTCAAGGACAGGCCCCCGACCGGAAGATCGGTCGGCTCGCGCGCAGCCCGGTGATCATCGACTCGGTCGCTGGCTCGCGGAGGTGCACGAAGCCACCTTTCGGCGCGCTCTGCCCGCCACGCCGCCCTCGCCACCAGCCGGCCTGACGGACGCCCGCACGCCTACCAGGAGAATCGCTTGTCTGGTAACAACTCCGCACGGCACCCGTCCCGACGGTCCCACCGCGACAGATGTTCGTAAGAAGTTAGGCGAGCGGGCCGGGCATCGCGCGTACCCGATCGATGGGTCTTAGCGTGAACCGGAACGGAACGTGATGAGCCGGCCACAGTTCGAGGGTCGGCTCGTCGGGGGCGGCGTCGGCGGACGGCTGACCCGGCGGACATCGGGACGAGGAGTCGGACAGTGGCGAGCTGGGTGCAGGTGGAACGGCGGATCGGTCTCTCGCGGACCGGGTGAAACAACGTTTCGCGATGGGGACGAACAAGACGATCGCCACGCTGCGCAAGGATGGCGGGCCCCGCATCAGCGCGTGTGAGGTCGAGTTCCGGGACGGCGAGGTGAAGCTGGGCATGATGCCCGGGTCGATGAAGCTGCTCGACCTGCTGCGTGATGCCCGGATCGCCATCCACTGCCCCACCATCGAGCCGACCGAGGAGCAGTCGGACGGCTGGCCCGGGGACGCCAAGCTGGCCGGTGTAGCCGTCGAGGTACCGGAGCCGGCCGACAACACCGTGGAGGGTGCCCGGTTCTTCCGCGTCGACGTGCGTGAGGTGGTGCTGACCTACGTCGCCGAGACCCGTGACCACCTCATTGTCGAGTCCTGGCAGGAGGGCCGCGGGGTCCAACGTCGGCCGCGTTACTGAGGCTCCGCCTGGCCGATTCTCAGGCCGGGCGGACTCAGCCTCGGCGGTCGGCCGCGAGCTCGGGATGCCGCTCCGGCTTCGAACGGGACTGCCGGTACGCGAGCAACCACGGGATCGGCACGAGCGCCATGAGACCGCCGGCCACCGCCACCGCGGCGAACCCGCCCCCGGCGAAGAGTGCTCCGGCGGCCAGGCTGGCGACGATCGACGCGGTGAAGACGATTGCGTCCACGCCACCCTGTACCTCGCTGCGCTCCACCGGGTCCAACTGCCCGCTGAGCATGCTGCTGCTGCCGACGAAGACGAGGTTCCAGCCGTATCCGAGGAGGAACAGGCCCGCCGGGAGTGTCGTCGTGTGCCCGGTTGGGGCGATCCCCACGATCAGGGCGGCCGCGACGAGGAGGACGACCCCGGCGCTCACCGTCCAGCGCCCACCCCAGAGGTCGGACAGACGACCGGACAAGGGGGCCAGTGCGAACATGCCGATCATGTGGGCGCTGAGCACCATGCCGACCACGTTCAGGCCGTGGTGCTGATCGTGCAGTTGCAACGGGGTCATCGTCATCACGGTGACCATTGAGAGGTGGGCACCGAGCATCGCGCACAGGGCGGTGGCCACGGCGGGGAGCCGCACCAACGCGCGAACGCGGGACAGGGAGAGCGCGGACGGTCGATTCACACGCGGTGGCTCGCCGGACGGTGGCAGCACCCGGGTGATGGTCAGCGCCACGATGACGAGCACGACCGCGGCGAACACCGTGCCGGACAGTGCCGGCAGGCGCATGGCTTCGGCGAGCCGGCCGGCGGGCGCGACCAGGTTGGGGCCGGTCAGCGCGCCGACGGTGCCGGCCCAGACGATGATGGACAGTGCGGACGCCTTGCGATCCTCGGGGTACATGTCCGCCGCCAGGTAGCGCGACACCTGGGCGCCACCGTTGCCGACGCCGATCAGGACCAGCCCGACGAGCAGGGCTGCCAGGCCGGCGCCGGCCGCGCCCGCGAAGGCGGCGACGGCCCCCGCGACCGCCGACGAATACACCACGGTCAGCGCGAACGACCCGCCCCGACGTGCCGTCACCGCGCCCAGACCCAGCGCACCGATCGCGGACCCGAGCACTCCCGCCGCGTTGGCGAAGCCGCTCAGGCGGGCCCCCGCACTGTCGGCGACGATCAGGGTGCTCACGGTGGTGACCGCCACGGTCGCCGTATTCATCATGGCCACCCCGACGAACAGCGAGGTCATCGCTCGCGCGCGGGAGGGTGGAGCAATTCCGTGTCGTAGAAACCCCATCCTTGCAGCCTAGAAATTCAGTAGTCGATATAGAATTTCATGCGTTTCACAGATGCGCGATCAGAGATCCGTTTGTCAGGTGAGGACAGGCGATGACTTTTCAAGTGGAAAAGGCGCTCGACGACGTCGACTGGCAGATCATCCGGGAGCTTCAGCAGGACGGTCGGCTGTCCATCCGCGCCCTCGGTCGGCGGGTCAACCTGTCGGCCCCGGCGGTCGGAGAGCGGGTCCGGCGGCTGGAGGACTTCGGTGTCATCACCGGATACCAGGCGCGGATCAACCCGCGACTTGCCGGATACCCGCTACTGGCGTTCGTGGAACTTCGGTGCGCGCGCGGACAATGCCTGCTGAACACGAGTTCGGCTGCCGAGCATCCGGAAATTGTCGAGGTCCACAAGCTGAGCGGTGGGTACTGCTCGATGTTGAAGGTACGCACCACCTCCCTTGAGCACCTGGAAGGGCTGCTCGAACGCCTGGGGCGACACGGCGACGTCCGATCCAGCGTGGTGCTCTCCAGTCAGCACGAGGACGACCGGGTCACCCCGCCGCACGAGGTGTATCGCGGCGCCACCCGGCACGCAGGCTGGCAGCCCCGGTGACGAGCCGGGGAGCGGCGGGGCCGGTCAAGCAACTCCGGCTCCTCGGTCCTCGTGCGCTTGAGCTGGGCGCAGCGGTGCCGCCGACCTTTTGGCAGCCAAATGCACCCAACGCAGGTTCTTTCCGTCCGGTTTGGCGCGGCAGCTCGGGGTACGGCCACCTGATGGAAGGCGATCGAGCGAGGGAGGCGGCGGTGGCGGACGCGACGGTGGCGGACCTGGTGGTGTCCCGCTTGACGGACTGGGGTGTGGACCGGGTCTTCGGCTATTCGGGTGACGGCATCGACGGGGTGATGGGGGCGCTGCGTCGGGCCGGGCAGCCGGAGTTCGTGCAGGCCCGACACGAGGAGACGGCCGCGTTCATGGCGTGCGGTCACGCGAAGTACACCGGCGGGCTGGGGGTGTGCCTGTCCACTCAGGGGCCGGGTGCGGTGCATCTGCTCAACGGCCTGTACGACGCCCGGCTGGATTCCCAACCGGTACTCGCCCTGGTCGGCCAGCAGGTGACGTCGGTGCTGGGCAGCGGTTACCAGCAGGAGATCGACCTGGTACGCCTCTTCGGCGACGTGTGCGCACAGTTCGTGCAGACCGCGTACACCGCGGAGCAGTTGCCGATGCTGCTGGACCGCGCGATCCGGACGGCCCTGGCGACCCGCAGCCCGACCTGCGTGATCCTGCCGCACGACGTGCAGACCGCGCCCGCTCCCGACCTCGGTGCTCAGCAGCACGGGATCATGGTGACCAACCCCGGGTTGCCCGTGCCGGAGCTGCGGCCCCGCGCCGATGATCTGCGGGCCGCCGCGGATCTGCTCAACGCCGGACAGCGCGTGGCGATCCTGGTGGGCCAGGGCGCCCGCGCCGCCGCCAACGAGGTGGTCGAGCTGGCCGAGGCGCTCGGCGCGGGGGTGACAGTGTCGCTGCTCGGCAAGCCGGTGTTGGACGAGGCGATGCCGTTCCACACCGGCGTGATGGGTCACCTGGGCAGCACCGCCAGCAGTTTCCTGATGAGCGAGTGCGACACGCTGCTGATCGTCGGCAGCAACGACCCCTGGTCCGAGTTCTACCCCGCGCCGGGGCAGGCCCGGGCGGTGCAGATCGACATCGACGGCCGACGCCTGGGCATGCGCTACCCGGTGGAGGTGCCGCTGCTCGGTGATGCCGCCGAGACGATCCGGGCCCTCCGGCCGCTGCTCACGCCCCGACCGGACCGGAGTTGGCGGCAGCGCGTCGAGGCCGAGGTGACCCGCTGGCGGGACATCGCCCGGCAGCGGGCCACCGCCGAGGCCGAGCCGCTCAATCCGCAGTACGCAGTGCACGCGCTCACCGACCGGCTGCCCGGAGACGCGCAGGTGTCGGTGGACGTCGGGTCGGTGACCTACTGGTACGCGCGGCACCTGCGGCTGCCCGTCGGTGTCGACGCGCACCTGTCGAGCACCCTGGCCTCGATGGGCTCGGCACTGCCGTACGGGTTGGCCGCGAAACTCGCCGCACCGCACCGACCGGTGGTGGCCCTCGCCGGTGACGGTGCCATGCAGATGAACGGGTTGGCCGAGCTGCTCACCGTGGCGCACCGCTGGCGGGACTGGGCGGACCCGCGCTTCGTGGTGCTGGTGCTGCACAACCGCGACCTGGCGGAGGTGAGCTGGGAGCAGCGGGAGATGGAGGGCGACCCTCGCTTCGTCGACTCGCAACGACTGCCGGACGCCCCGTACGCCCGTTGGGCCGAGCTGCTGGGACTGCAGGGCTTCCGGGTCACCACCCCCGCCGAGGTCGATGCCGCCTGGGACCGGGCCCTGTCGGCGGACCGTCCGACGCTGATCGAGGCGATCGTGGATCCCGCGATCCCGTTGCTGCCGCCCGCGCAGCCGTACGAGAAGGTCGCCACCATGTACCAGGCGCTCGGCCGGGAGGACACCGACCTGAGTCGGCGGGCGCTGGCACACCTGCGTCGCGAGCGGGCCAGCGAGGGCTTCGATGACCCGCAGTGACCAGCGGGCAGGTGTCACGTTCGGGTTCTGGGGGACATATCGCTGAGTCGGTGACGGGCGGCGAACGAGAGCAGGGGGAAGCCCATGGGCCTGGCCAGGCAGTCGGCGCACGCCTTCGTGGGCAGCGCGCTGGCGGTGGTGATCGCCGGGCTGGTCGCCCTCGTCACGCAGCAGCCGTGGCTGTTCCCCAGTCTGGGGCCGGCCGTGATGTTGCATGTGGAGAAACCACGATCACCTGAGGCTTCGCCGCGTAACACGTTCATCGGGCACGCGGTCGCCCTGCTGGCCGGGTACGTGTTCCTGATGGTCTGTGGGCTCGCCGACGAACCCTCCGCGCTGCAGGAGGGGGTGAGTGGGCCGCGGATCGTGGCGGTGGCCGGCTCGCTGGCGGTGACCGTGTTGGTGTTGATGCTGCTGAAAGCGTCCCATGCCCCGGCCGGGGCAACGACGCTGATCGTGAGTCTGGGTCTGCTGCGTACGCCGACGCAGTTGCTCATCGCGGCCGGTGCGGTGGTGCTGGTCACTGTCGTTGACTGGTTGTACGGGCGGGTGTCCGGACGACCGATGCCGCTGTGGGCGGCACCCGAGCGGTAGTCGAGAGGAGTGCGTCGTGGTTGACCGGATCGCCGAACCGTGGGGTGAGCGAACCCCGTACGGGCCGGGGCAGGAGTGGCCGGTACGGGTGGACCGGTATCTGGCCGACGGTCGGGGCGATGCCGACGTGGACCGGTGGGTGCAGTCCGCGTCGGTGCTGCACTCCAACGGCGACGCCATGGACATCGGGGTCGCCGACGGGCGGATCGTGGGCGTGCGTGGCCGCGCCGTGGACCGGATCAACCGGGGCCGGCTCGACCCCAAGGATCTTTACGGCTGGCAGGCCAACCACAGCCCGGACCGGTTGACCCGGCCGCTGGTCCGTGACGGTGACCGCCTGGTCGAGGCGGACTGGGACACCGCGATGGGCCGAATCGTGGCCCGGTCGAAGGAACTCCTCGACGGGCCGGGGGGATGGGGGCACTTCGGCTTCTACACCAGCGGCCAACTCTTCCTTGAGGAGTACTACACCCTCGGCGTGATCGGCAAGGCCGGCCTCGGCACGCCGCACATGGACGGCAACACCCGGCTCTGCACTGCCACCGCCGCGGCGGCGATGAAGGCGAGCTTCGGCACCGACGGCCAGCCCGGTTCGTACACGGATGTGGACCACTGCGACGCGATCGCGCTGTGGGGGCACAACGTGGCGGAGACGCAGACGGTGCTGTGGATGCGGATGCTGGACCGTCGACGAGGGCCGAATCCACCGGCGATGCTGGCGGTGGACCCGCGCGCCACCCCGGTCGCCCGGGAGGCCGACCTGCACCTCGCGGTCCGCAACGGCACCAACATGGCCCTCATGAACGGCCTGCTGCGGGAGATCGTTCGGCGGGGCTGGTACGACCGTGACTACGTCGACGCGCACACAGTGGGCTTCGACGAGCTGTGCCGGATCATCGACGGTTACCCCCCGCGCCGGGTCGCCGACATCTGCGACGTGCCGGCAGCCGACGTGGAGCGCGCCGCCGAGCTGCTCGGCTCGTCGCAGCGGCTGCTTTCGACGGTGTTGCAGGGCTTCTACCAGTCGAACCAGGCCACCGCCGCCGCCTGCGCGGTCAACAACCTGCACCTGATCCGCGGCATGATCGGCCGGCCGGGGGCGGGCATCTACCAGATGAACGGTCAGCCCACCGCGCAGAACACCCGGGAGACCGGCGCCGACGGCGACCTGCCCGGCCTGCGCAACTGGGACAACACCGCGCACATCGAGGAACTGGCCCGGCTGTGGAACGTCGACGTCGACATGATCCCGCACTGGGCGCCGCCGACGCACGCCATGCAGATCTTCCGGTACGCCGAGCAGGGCTCGATCAAGCTGCTCTGGATCACCGCCACCAACCCGGCCGTCTCGTTGCCGGACCTGGCCCGGATCCGGCGGATGCTGGCCAAGCCCGACCTGTTCGTGGTGGTGCAGGATCTCTTCCTGACCGAGACCGCCGAACTGGCGGACGTGGTGCTGCCCGCCGCCACCTGGGCGGAGAAGACCGGCACGTTCACCAGCGTCGACCGGACGGTGCACATCTCCGACAAGGCGGTCGACCCGCCCGGCGAGGCGCGCACGGACCTCGACATCTTCCTCGACTACGCCCGCCGGATGGACTTCCGCGACCGTGACGGCCAGCCGCTGATCCGGTGGACCGGGCCGGAGGAGGCGTTCGAGGCGTGGAAGGAGTGCAGCCGCGGACGGCCCTGCGACTACACCGGCATCACGTACGAGAAGCTTCGCGGCGGCTCCGGCATCCAGTGGCCCTGCACTGAGGAGCATCCCGACGGCACCGAGCGCCTCTACACCGACGGGACCTTCAACACCGACCCCGACTACTGCGAGACGTACGGCAACGACCTGGACACCGGCGCCGAGTTCACCGAGCCGGAGTACCGCGCCAAGGAGCCGCGCGGCCGGGCGTTCCTGCTCACCGTCGACTACCAGCCCTCACCCGAGGTGCCCGACGACGACCACCCGATGCTGCTCACCACTGGTCGTACCGTCTACCAGTTCCACACCCGGACGAAGACCGGCCGCGCCCCGCAGCTCAACCAGGCAGCCCCGGACGTGTGGGTGGAACTCAACCCGGACGACGCCGCCCGACTCGACATCGCCGAGGGCGACCTGGTTGGCATCTCATCCCCGCGCGGCGCCATCCAGGCCCGTGCCCGGCTCTGCGGCATCCGTCCGGGTGTCGTCTTCGTGCCGTTCCACTACGGCTACTTCGACCAGGATCCGGACGACCGCACACCGCGCGCGGCGAACGAGCTGACCATCACCGCGTGGGACCCGGTCTCCAAGCAGCCTCTGTTCAAGGTCGCCGCCGTGGCGGTGGCGAAGCTCGCCGACGGCCGGGGCGTACCCTCGCCGGCGCCCACGGTCGGCGGCAGCGCGCCGCCCCCGGACGCCCACGTGCCGTCGACCGTCGGCGGGCCGGCCGCCGAGGCCACCAGCGGAAAGGAGTGAGCCGTGCACCTCGCCCACTACCTCGGCCTGCTGCACCGCGCGCAGGTCAATCTGGCAGACGCTTTCCGGCAGGTCGGCGACGCGCACGCAGAGGAACCCGACATCCGCCACCTGTGTCAGCGGCAGGCAAAGCGCTGCGACGAATACGCCGAACAGCTCCAACCGTTCGCCGCCCGCTACGCCGAGGACGCGCCCGACGAACCCGACCGGCTGTACTCGCAGCTCTTCTCGGGCACCCGCACCGGCGGCATCGGCCTGCTGCGTGACCTACAGGACCTGTACCTGATGGCCGCCGAGTGCGACATCGCCTGGACCGTCGTCGGCCAGGCGGCGTACGGGGTCCGCGACCAGGATCTGCTCGCGGTGGTGCGGCGCTGCGAGGGGCAGACCGCCATCCAGCTCAAGTGGCTGCGTACCCGGATGAAGGCCGCCGCGCCCCAGGCGCTCGTCGTCGCCGACTGACCCGCGCCCGGCTCGACCGGAGCCGTTCTCCTCACACTGCCGGCAGGCGTGAGCGGGCTTCCTCGGGGTAGGAAGACGCACGGGTCAAGACATGCGCCCTCCAGCCTCCCGGGTGGCGTCTCGTGCCGCTGCGGGTGGCGTGGCCGTTGCGGAGCGGAGGCGTCATGTGGGAGACCGGCACATCTGGTGAGCGCGCGGACCGTCGACCGGACCGGCTCGGTGACCCGATCATGTCGTTGGCCCTGACCTGTGCGGGCTCGACGAAGCTGATCACCGTCTCCGGTGAGATCGACATGAGCAACGCACACCTGCTCACCGAGTTGGTGGCGTGCGCCTGCGACTCGTCGGCGCCGGTGGTCGCAGTGGACCTCTCCGCGGTGCGGTTCTTCAGCGCGCACGGAGTGAGCGCGCTGCTGCAGGCTCAGCACATCGCGGTGACCGCCGGAGCCGCGTTCATCCTGCGTGACCCCGCGCCGTGCGTCACCTACCTCCTCGCCACGTCCGGTGCCCTGGGGGACTTCCGGCTCAACCGCGGCGACGGACACCCTCCACGTCCGCGATCGACGGCCGTCGAGCTGGCGACACCCCTGCGGGCAGATCCCCTGACCAGCGGCTGATCGTGGCCCGGGTCCTGCGCCGCAGCCAGGTCGACCGGAACAAGGCCGTGGGGCCTTGTGACAGCAACCCCGCAAGAGATAGATAGATTTGCATGTGTCTTTAGCTTCCGGTATGAAGGCTGCAAGCACGTTCGGTGCTGGTTCTTCGGGAGGAGCGACGATGAAACATGCCCTGCGCCGCCTACGAACGGTGGCCGTCGCGCTCGGCGCCGGCACACTCGGGCTGAGCTTGCTGTCGGTACCGGCCGCCGAGGCGTACTCGGTTCAACCACTCGCGCCGCAATCCCAGCGGGCACCCGAAGCAGACCAGTTCTCCGCCGAGGGCGTCACCACGGTCGGCGAACTCCGGACCATCGACGGCTCGCTGTCACACGCACAGGAGGGCGGGAAGCAGATCATCCGGCACCCCGGCGCGTCGTACGTCAAGGTGCACTTCAGCTCACTGCGCCTGGCCGACGGTGAGTACGTGACCGTGTCGAGCCCCGACGGTCGGGAGAGCTACCGGTACGACCGCCACCTGAACCGGGCGACCGGCGCGGACTACACCACCGACGGACAAGCAGGCTTCTGGGCGATGTCGGTGGACGGCGACACCGCTGTGGTGACGGTGCACAGCAGCCGCTCCTCCCGCACCAGCGCCGCGACCATCGACCGGTTCTGGCGCGGCTACGACGCCACCGAGATCAAGCAGCACAACTTCACCACGCAGTCCGTCTGCAGCACCGACGCCCGCCGCGACGTGGTCTGCTACCAGAGCAGCCACCCCAACGAGTACGCCAAGGGCAGGGCGGTGGCGCGGCTGCTGATCAGCGGTGGCGGGATGTGCACCACCTGGCGGGTCGGCAACACCAACCGCATGCTGACGAACAAGCACTGCTTCTCGACGCAGTCCGCCGTCAGCGGCAGCGAGATGCAGTTCAACTACCAGTGCGCCACCTGTGGCGGCTCGAACCCGGGCGCCGGCACCAAGGTCAGCGGCGCCACCCTCTACAAGGTGAGCAGCGGCGGCTCCAGCCAGCTGGACTACACCCTGTACTCGGTGAACAACTTCGCCAACATCCAGTCGTTCGGCACCCTGTACCTGGCGACGACCGCCACCACCACCGGCACCCGGATGTACGTCCCGGGCCATGGCGACGGCAACCCGAAGCGACTGTCCATCTACGAGGACACCCAGAACGGCGCGACGTGCACGGTGAAGAACGCGAACTACAACACCTACAACATCAGCTACAGCTGTGACACCTCCGGCGGCAACTCGGGTTCGCCGGTGCTGAACGCCAGCCACCGGGTAATCGCCCTGCACCACCTCGGCGGTTGCCCGTCGAACCAGGGCGCGAAGGCGCACCTGATCTACAACGAGATCGCCAGTCTGATCGACAACGGCTGACGACCGACGTCACGAGGGCCCGGAGCCAGCTGGCTCCGGGCCCTCTTTCTGCCGTGCTCAGGGACTGGTGCAGGTGACGTTGCTCGGCGGGGTGGCGCCGTCGCCGGTGGCGGTGAACCCGAACGTGGTCGAGGCGTTCGCGCCCAACGTGCCGTTGTAGGCGGCGTTCCGCACGGTGACGCTACCGGTGGTACCCGTGTTGGTGCCGCTCCACAGGCTGCTGATGGCCTGGCCGCCGGCCAGGGTCAGGCCCACGGTCCAGCCGTTGAGTGTCGTGGCCGTGGGGTTGGCCACCGTCACCTCGCCCTGGAAGCCACCGGGCCAACTGTTGACCGCCCGGTAGGTGGCGGCGCAGGTGCCCGGCTCGCCGGTCGGCGGCGGAGTGGTGGGTGGCGGAGTGGTCGGGGGCGGGGTCGTCGGCGGCGGAGTGGTGGGTGGCGGAGTCGTGGGTGGCGTGGTCGACTCGAACTGACTGAAGAACCGCCAGATCTCACCCGAGGTCCACGTCCGGGAGTCGTTCGGGCTGCCGGACCCGTCGACGGGGCTGGGGGTGTGGTCGCCGTCGAACGCCGCCCACTGCACCGGGTAGCCCGCTCGACATCCGGCGTACGCGGTGGTGATGTGGGTGAGGCTGCCTCGGCTCGGCTCGCGCGGGCTCTGCGCGGTGCAGCCGTTGTTGCGGACGAACGTGTCGCGCAGTTGCCGACCCTGCGAGATGTTCAGCACGCTGTCGAAGGTGCCGTGGATGCCGAAGTAGGCGACGGGTTGGGTGCCGCCGTTGCATCCGCTGAGGTTGGCACCGGACAGGACGGTGACCGCGCGGATGACGGTGGGCCGGGCGCAGGCCACCGCGTAGCTCATGGCCCCGCCGTAGCTCCAGCCCAGCGCGAAGCGCTGGGTCGTGTCGACGCAGAGGTCGTTCTCGATCTGTCGGGAGATGTCGTCGAAGAGGGTCAGGTCCCGACCGTTGGTGTTGGCCCAGCCGGCGTTGAGGCCCTGCGGCGCGACGAAGATCGTGCTGTTGTTCGACAGCGGCTGAAGCCCGTAGTAACCGGCCGAGGTGACGTTGTTGGCCGAGCCGTTCAACCAGTGGAAGCCGAAGATCAGTCGGTAGGGGTGGTTCCGGTCGTACCCGTCCGGGATCCGCACGTTGTAGGTACGGCTCTGTCCGCTGCTCTGGATCGTGCGCGTTCCGTTGGTCAGGGTGGGGGCCTTGCCGCAGCCGGCGGTGGCCGCGAGGGTCCCGTTGGTGGCGGCGACCGCTGTCGCACCGAAGCCGCCGCTCAGTGCGCCGCCGGCGGTGGCCGCGAGGAGAAGTGCCGCGGCCATGATGGATGGGAGGAGATACCTACGTTTCAGCATTGCGTGGGCTCCTTGCCGTAGGGCCGTGTCGGCCGGCGACGGAATGCGGTCGCCTGGCATCGACTGGGGTGCCCGGACAGGTCACCGACCTGGGGCCGGCGGGAGAGGGCGTGCGGCGGCACGTCTTCGCGACTGGCTGCGGTGACCGGGAGCGTGCCCTTCACTCCCGGATGAAAGATAGCATGTTATCGATAACATGCTGAAGCGTTCGCGCCTCTCCGGGGCACGACCCAGGCGGTCGGGCCGCCCGCTCCGCAGCGCTACGACTACCTGCTCACCGGGGAAGGCCCAGCCGTCCGCGCCGAAACACCGGGACGGTAGGTGCCTATGCTCAACCCGTGGAGGACAACGAGGAGGGCGTGCTGACCGGGATGTTGCAGGCGGCCGAGGAAGCAGCACCGGTCGAGGCGGTCGAAGCGGTTACCGGCACCATCGCCAAGGCGTTGAACGCGCTCAGCGTCTCGCTGCTCATCGCCGATCTCAGCGGCCGGGCGCTGGTCCGGCTGACCCACCAGACAGCCACCGGCCACCCCGGCCGTCATCAGGGCGAGGAGGCCGCCGAGGTCCTCCCCTTCGACGGCGGGCCCTACGAGCAGGTGCTGCGCCAGCAGACCGTCCAGCTGCTCCACGGCGACGGAAGGTGCAGGGTGCTCGCACCCGTCACCGAACGCGGCGAGACCATCGGCCTGCTGGAGATCGACCTGCTGGACGAGCCGGACGTGGCCGTGCTCGCGCGGATCGCCCGCACTGCGCACGCGCTGGGATTCGTGGTCATCGCCAACCGCCGGCACACCGACCTGTTCGAATGGGGCCAGCGCAGCACCCCGTTCACCCTCTCCGCCGAGATCCAACGCCGCCTGCTGCCGGCCTCGTTCACCTGCGAGGCCGGAGCGTTCGCCCTCTCCGGGTGGCTGGAACCCGCTGCGAGCGTCGGCGGGGACACCTTCGACTACAGCGTGGCCCGCGACGTGCTGCACGTCGGCGTCACCGACGCGATGGGCCACGGCGTGGCCAGCGCGCTGACCGCCACGCTCGGGGTGGGCAGCCTGCGCAACACTCGCCGGCGCGGCGACAACCTCGTCGCCCAGGCCGAGGAAGCCAACCGGGCCCTCGCGGAGCACGCCAACGTACGCGGCGCCTACGTGACCGCCGTGCTCGGCCGCATCGACCTGGCGACCGGGCGCTGTGAGCTGCTCAACGCCGGGCACGTCCCACCGACACTGGTCCGCGAGGGCCGGGCTGAGACGCTCGAACTGCCCGCCAACTTCCCACTGGGCATGTTCGCCGACGAGGGCTACCGCAGCGAGACGATCACCCTGCTGCCTGGTGACCGGCTGGTCGTCGTCACCGACGGAGTGCGCGAACGCAACGCCGCCACGTTGGATCTGCCCGCCGCTCTGCTCGGCATCGCGCATCTGCATCCGCGCGAGGCGGTCCGGGCGCTGTCCGACGCGGTGCTGGCAGCCGCCGGGCCGGTTCTGGCCGACGACGCCACACTGCTCATCATCGACTGGTACGGCGGCCACGAGCTGCGATCAAGCACCGCTGGCGCTGACACCGCCCGCGCCAGCCCTCACCCGCAGTGAGGCGGTCATGACGCCGCCGGTGACGCCTCCTCGGCATCCTGCACGGTGTCGAAGATTCCGATGACCCGGTCCACCGAGGTGATCGACAACACCGTACGCACCGAGCGGCCGACCCCCGCCAGGGCGAGCCAGCCGTTCCGCGCACGCAGGTCCTTGTGGGCGACCACCAGCACCCCCAGGCCACTGGAGTCCATGAACCCGACGTCGGTCAGGTCCACCACCACCCGGGCGTCGTCCTCCACCGCCTGACTCAACCGGTCACGCAACTCCGGTGCGGTGCTCATGTCCACGTCACCGGCGACCTCGACCACTGTGCCGATCCGCCCCTGCCGCGTCGACAGCGTGAAGTCCACGTAACGCCCTCTCGATTGGTGCAGTTGGTGGCTCGGCGACACTGCGCCGCGCTGGACCCACCGTGCCAGAAAACCCTGCCGATCGCTTGTTCGCGTGGGCCTGGATCACGTCCTGGATGGTCGGGCCGCCCATTCGGCGGCCACCTCCTGCGGGTCACCGTTCATGAACAGCGGGGGCTCGTGCAGCAGGAAGTCGCGGTGGCTGATGTTCCAGGCGTACGCCCCGGCCATGGCGAAGGCCAGCACGTCACCCACGCCGATCGGCCCGGCGGTGGCCGACCGGGACAGCACGTCCTTGGGGGTGCAGAGCTGCCCGACCACGGTGACCGGTCCCCCGTCGGTACGCACCCCGTCGACACCACGTCGCCGGTGTACGCGGAACGGCTGCGCGTGCCCCTTCGCCGCCGGTGTACGCAGGTGGTGGGTGCCCCCGGCCACCACCACGAACCACTCGCCGTAGGAGCGCTTCACGTCGATGACCTCGGTGAGGTACGCCCCGCAGTAGGCGGTGACCGACCGGCCCGGCTCGATGCGCAGCCGCACCCCCGGGTGGGCGTCGAGGACGTCCGCGAGTGCCCGGCCGTAGCTGACCCAGTCGAATCGCGCCGCCGGGTCGGTGTAGTCGACGGCCATGCCTCCGCCGACGTCGACCTCGGCGGCACCGACCTCGGTGACCGCCCACTCGACCACGGCAGCGGCGACCGCACCGGCGAGAGGGGCGTCCAGCCCGCTGGCCAGGTGGGCGTGGATTCCGCGTACGTGGATGCCGGTGGGTGGTCTGCGGGCGCACTCGACCGCGTCCGCCGGGTCCATGCCGAACGGGCTGGGCCCGCCGCCCATGACCAGGCTCGCGCCGGGCGCCTCGACCGGCAGGTTCACCCGCAGCAGCACCTGGGCCGAGGTGCCCGAGGCGGCGGCCAGCGCGCCGAGTCGCCGAAGTTCGGCGGGCGATTCGACGTGGATGCGGTGCACCCCGGCGGCGAGGGCGGCGGCGAGGTCCGCGTCGGTCTTGCCCGGCCCGGCGTACGCGGCGGGGGGCCGCCCCGGCAGCACCTCGGCCAGTCTGCGCAGCTCACCACGGCTCGCGGCCTCGAACCCGTCGACGGCCGGGGCAAGGGTGCGCAGCACACCGGGGTCCGGGTTGGCCTTGACCGCGTAGAGCAGCTCCACCGGCTGGGGCAGCGCCGCCCGAATGGCCCGGGCCTGCGTGGCCAGCGCGTCGAGGTCGTGGACGTAGACGGGCCGCGTCACAGTGACCCGCCCAACGGGTTGGGCACCGGCACGAACGGCGCGGCCCGGTCCGCGTCGCGTCGCCACCGGACCAGCAGGTTCGCCTTGGCCAGCAGCGGCTCACCGTTCAGCAGCGCGCGCAGCTCGGGTGGGTCGTCCAGGTCGGCGGCGACCGCCTCGACGACGGCCCGCAGCTCCTGCCACAGCCGCCGTTCGATTCCCGGTCGCGCGTCGGCGAGCGCCCCGCAGATACCACCGAGGTGATTGACGAACAGGCAGTAGACGATCCGGCGCCGGGCGTCCAGGGGGCCGTAGCGGACCTGCGCGGGGACGCCGTCCGGCCAGGTCGCCCAACGCTCGGCGTCGAGTTTCACCCCCTCCAGGTCGCGCAGCAGCATGCGTACCGGGCGACGGTCGCGGTCGAGCACGACGACAACGTTCTGCAGGTGTGCCTCGTGCACGACGCCGTGGCTGAGCCAGCAGCGCAGCACCGCCGGCACCAGCAGCCCGACGTACGCCCGCCA
>NZ_JAGPYA010000085.1:0-22898 GCF_018070245.1 Micromonospora sp. M61
AGTCCGGCCGCTGCATGCGTCAACCCCTCGAATCCGCAACGCGAGCGTCGTCGCCCGCGCGGGTATTGTGCACCCGCCACGCACGCCAGACCATAGCGCGCCGGAGGTTGCCCGCCGACGTCGGTCGCGACGTCCCGCTCGACGAGCGGGGACAGGTCAGAACTTGGGAGCGTCCGGTGCCTCGAGCAGGCCGAGCCGGAGTGCGGTCATCAGGGCCTGAGCCCGGTTGGCCGCGCCGAGCTTCTCGTAGAGCTTGGAAATGTGCGTCTTGGCCGTGGACTCGCTGACGAACAGCTGCTTCGCGATGCCCGCCACGCTCATTCCGTCGGCGAGCAGCCGCAGCACCTGCCCCTCCCGCGGTGACAACTGCGGGCCGGACGGGGCGAGCCGACGCTTCATGGCCTCAGCCAGGTCGGCGGCGGTGAACGCGCTGGGGGAGGAGGCGGCGTGCCGTGCGGCGGCCACCACCTCGTCGGCCGGGGCGGTCTTCGGCACGAAGGCGCTCGCCCCGGCCTCCAAGGCGCCGAAGAGCTGATCGTCGCCGGCGTACATGGTCAGCACCACGATGCCCATCGACGCGCTGGACTTGCGAAGCGCGCGGGTGGCCTCCAGGCCGCTGCCGTCGGGCAGCCGCAGATCCATGATCACCACGTCCGGCTGCAGGGCGCCGGCCTGGCGTACGCCCTCCGCCGCCGTGGCCGCCTCACCGACGACCTCGAACTGGCGGTCGCGCTCGAAAGCGTGCCGCAGGCCCTTGCGAATCAGGTCATGATCGTCAACAAGGAGGACCTTGGTGCGGGTGGCCGGTGTCGGACTTGTGGTCATCCTCGGGTTACTCCCCTTCTGATGGTGCTGCGCTGTCGCGCACGTTGTCTCGCCGGGCCGAGGTGCCGAGAACCACCGCCACGGTCGTGCCGCTGGGTTGCCGCGGCCTGATCTCCAACCGGCCCCGGATACGTTCCGCCCTCTCGGCCATGATCGCAAGACCGTACCGTCCGTCGGGGCGCTGGTCAGCCATCCCCTGACCGTCATCCGACACTTCTATTTGTGCATACGGCGGGTCGACCTCACACGTGACCCACAGATTCGAGGCTCCGGCGTGCTTGCGGGCGTTGGTCACCGCCTCCTGGGCGATGCGCAGCAACTCGGCCTCGGTGGCGGCCGGCAGCCGCGCGGTGGACTCGTCCAGCGAGAGGTGCACCCGCAACCCGCCGGACGCGCCGACGGTGCGCGCGTACTCGGCGATCGCCGCGGCCAGCCCGCCCTGCCGGTCCACCTCGCTGCGCAGCTCGAAGAGGCTCAGCCGCAGCTCCTGGATCACCCGGGTCACCTCGGCGCGCAGCGTACGCAGGGCCTCGGCGGTCTCGTCGGCGTCGTCGAAGACGGTGGCCAGGGCGTTGTCGATGCCGTAGCCGACCATCACCAGCTCCTGCGCCACCCCGTCGTGGATCTCCCGGGCCAGCCGCTGCCGCTCCTCGTTGGTGGCGAGCGAACGCACCTCGTCGAAGAGCAGCGCCGCCTCCAGCCGCAGCGCGGCCGGGCGGGTCAGCGCGGTCACCCGGGACACCACCGGCGGCGGGTACGCGTGCGCGGCGTCCGCCTCCAGGACCACCAGCCCCACCGTGCGTACCCCGGCGACCAGCGGAACGATCAGCGCGGACACGTCGCCGCCCCGGTGCGAGCGGGACTGCGAGCGCGCGGCCGTCGTGGCCTGCTGGCTGGCCCAGGCGTCGGCGATGGCCGAGTCCGCGTCGAGTGTCGTCTCCCAGTCCACCCGGTCGACGCCGGCCTGGGCGAGCACCACGAGCCGGCCGCCGCCACTGGCCGACAGCACCGCGCCCCGGTCGGCCTGGGCCACCGTGCGCAACTCCTCCAGCAGGTGCTCGGAGATGCCACCCGGATCCAGGGTGGCCCCGGGCAGCTGCCGGGCGACCGTCCGCAGCTGGGTGAGCAGTCGTGTGGCCTCGGCGTACGGCTGGGGTTTGCCCTCGTTGCGGACGGCCATCACCCGGTGCAGGGTGCCGGCGGCGTAGAGCCCCAGCGCCGCCAGGATGAGCCACTGCGCGCAGACCGCGAGGTATCCGAGCTGGCCGAGCTGGGGTCCTCCGTCGACCTGGGTCAGCGCGCCGCTGACCAGCAGGGTGGCGGCGGTGATCGCGAGCAGGGCGGTGCCCTCGGAGAAGCGCCTGCGCAGCGCGGTGACGGTCACCGGGACCGCCAGGTAGGGCAGCACCGCTGAGGCGCCGAGGCCGTCGACGGTGCCGCCGATCGACGCGACCGCCGCCACGTGACTCGCGGCGAGGCCCAGCACCACCACCTCCGCCACCCGGCTCACCGGCGCGATCAGCCGGTGTTGCGGGGCCAGCAGGGACGGCAGCCCGGCCACCGCCAGCAACGCGATCCACCACAGCTGGCCGACGTCACGGGTGGCGAAAAGGGTCAGGACGGCGATCAGCGCCAGCATCACCAGGCGGGCGGCCGCGGCGAGGGGATGCGGGTGCGGTGCGGTTGCTGTGGATGCGGGCACGTGACGGATGGTAGTCAGCCTCGGTAGATATCGGCGATCTCCGCCGCGTACGTCTTGTGGACAACCTGGCGTTTGACCTTGAGCGACGGGGTCAGTTCGCCGGTCGCCTCGGTGAAATCGCGGGGCAGGACCCGGAACACCTTGATCGCCTCGGCCTTGGAGACGGCCTGGTTCGCCGTGTCGATCGCGGTCTGGATTTCCTGACGTAGGCCCTCGTGCTCGCGCAGCTGCTCGACGGTGGTGTCGGCGGGCATCCCGGCGCTCTGCAGCCAGGCCGGCAGCGCCTCCTCGTCGACGGTGACCAGTGCCGCGATGAACGGCTTGCTGTCACCGACCACGACGCACTGGCTGATCAACGGGTGGGCCCGGACCAGGTCCTCCAGCACCGCCGGGGCGACGTTCTTGCCGCCGGCGGTGACGATCAGCTCCTTCTTGCGGCCGGTGATGGTGAGGTAACCGTCGGTGTCGAGGTGACCCAGGTCGCCGGTGCGGAACCACCCGTCGGCGCTGATCGCCTCGGCGGTCGCCGTCTCGTTGCCCCAGTAGCCCTGGAAGATCAACTCACCGGAGATCAGGATCTCGCCGTCGTCCTCGATCCGTACGGTCACGCCGGGGAACGGGCGGCCGACGGTGCCGATCCGGGTGCCGTCCGGCAGGTTCGATGCGGCGGCGGGTGAGGTCTCGGTCAGGCCGTAGCCCTCCAGGATCGTCACGCCGATGCCCCGGAAGAAGTGACCGAGTCGGGCGCCGAGCGGTGCGCCGCCGGAGATGGCATCGCGGCACCGGCCGCCGAGCGCGGCGCGCAGCTTGCGGTAGACCAGCCGGTCGAAGACCACGTGCTGAGCGCGCAGCGCCAGGCCAGGTCCGCCCGGGGTCTCCAGAGCCTCGCTGTACGCGATGGCGACCTGCTCGGCTCGGGCGAAGATTCGCCCCTTGCCGTCCGATTCGGCCTTCTGCTTGGCCGCGTTGTAGACCTTCTCGAACACCCGGGGTACGGAGAGCACGAAGGTCGGCTTGAACCCCTGCAGCTCGGCGACCAGGTTCTTGGTGTCGGCGCAGTGACCCATGGTGACCCTGGCCTGCACGACGCCGATCTGGATCAGCCGGGCGAAGGCGTGCGCCAGCGGCAGGAAGAGCAGGGTGCTCGCGCCGGGGTTGAACAGGTTCGGCAACACCGGCACCGCGTTGGCGATGTCGGCGTACATGTTGCGGTGGGTGAGCACACAACCCTTGGGCCGGCCGGTGGTGCCGCTGGTGTAGATGATCGTGGCGAGGTCGCCGGCGTGGACGGCCTTGCGCCGCCGCTCGACCTCGGCCAGTTCGACGCTGGCACCGCTGGTGACCAGCTCGTCGACCCCGCCCCGGTCGATCTGCCAGACGTGGTTCAGTTCGGGCAGCCGGTGCCGGACGCCGGCGACCAGGGCGGCGTGCGCCTCGGTCTCCACCACCACGGCGGTCGCGTTGGAATCCTCGAGGATCCACGCGGCCTGCTCGGCGCTGGAGGTCTCGTAGATCGGCACGGTGACCGCGCCGACGGTCCAGATGGCGTAGTCGAGCAGCGTCCACTCGTAGCGGGTGCGGCTCATCAGGCCGACCCGGACACCGGGCTCGATGCCGGCGGCGATGAGCCCGCGGGCGACGGCGGCCACCTCGTCCCGGAACTGGAGGCAGGTCACCTCGGTCCAGGCGGTGACGGCGCCGTCGGCGCTCGCGGTGGGGCGGGCGAACTGGACGGCGTCGGGCGCGACCTCGGCGTTGTCCCAGACCGGATCGGTGAGGTTGGCCGCGTCGCCAACGGTGACGATCGGCGGGACGGAGAACTCGCGCACCTGCACTCCTTCGTGCTCGCACTGGTCGGGCCAGCCGTCACCCGTGGGTGTCGGCTGTGTCGAAACCTACCTGGTGAGGACCGGCACACCGCCAACGCCCGGGGCTGTTCCGGCCGCCTGCGGGCCTCGGGACGTGCCGACGGGGGCGGCGCGGCACACCTGCGGTACCCGCCGGGTAGCCTCGCCCCATGGCGGACTCCTCCACCCAGTCGATCATCATCGGCGCCGCACCGGACCGGGTGGCGGCGGTCATCTGCGACTTCGGGCGCTACCCGGAGTGGACCGACGCGTTGCGCCGCGCCGAGGTCGTCGAGGAGTACGAGGACGGCTACGCCAGCCAGGTGCGCTTCACCATCGACGCCGGGGTGATGGCCGACGAGTACGTGCTCGCCTACGAGTACGCCGAGGACCTGTCCCGCATCGAGTGGCACCTCGTCGCGCCCTCGAAGATGCAGAAGAGCCAGCGCGGGTCGTACGACCTGGTGGGCAACCCGGACGGCAGCACCACGGTGACCTACACGCTGGAGGTCGACCTGTCGGTGGGAATGCTCGGGATGTTTCGTCGCAAAGCCGAGAAAATGATCATGGACACCGCGTTGAAGCAGCTCAAGCGCCGGGTAGAAGCAACCGGTGCGGCGCAATGACGTGTCCGGTGGCACGGTAGAGGAGCCGAGGGTGGGCGGAACGGATCCGGGTTCGGCCCGGGAAGAGGCGGAGCGGCTGGTCGCCACAGTGCTGGCGGGGGCGCGACTGGCCTCCGCAGGCTCGGCGGGTGGCGCGTTCGGCTCGTTGGGCGGGGTGCTGGCCGGTGTCCTCGGTCACAGTGCCGGCCCGGACGGGCGTCCCGGCCCTGGAGGTGCTTTCGCCACCGGATCGGCCGAATGCTGCGTCTGCCCGGTCTGTCGGGGCATCGCCGCGTTGCGTGACCCGAGTCCGGAATTCGCCGAACGTCTCGCGACCGGCGCCGGAGACCTGGCGGCGGGCGTCGCCAGCCTGCTCCGCGCGTTCTCCCCGGCGGAGCCGCCCCCGACGAGCCCCTCCGAGCCACCATTCGAGCAACCCGCCCGGACCGCGCCGGCACCGGCCGCGAGCACCGACGATGTGCTCCCGCAGCCGGCCCCGGACGAGCCGCCCGCCGCGGCCGGTGACAACCACGTGTGGCGCGATGCCACCCGCACCGGGCATGATTCTCAGCCGGCGCCGGAGCGGGATGTCTGGTCGGTCGCCACCCGGACGGCGGACCCACTCGCCCCGGCCGCCGCACCACCCGTCGACGAGGCCGGGTCGGCGACCGTACCGGCACCGACCACCCGTCCCGTGGTGCCCGCCTCGCGGGTGCCCGACGACACCGACGCGGAAGCATCGGGCGACGGCGCCTGAGCGCGGGACATTTCCGACCCGGACCGGCATGCCGCCGGGACACGGGCCGGACGGGCACAGCAGAGGGGGGCGGCAGCGGTGACGCTGACCATCGGAGTCGACGTCGGTGGCACGAAGGTGGCCGGCGGTGTCGTGGACGACACCGGCACGGTCCTCGTGCAGGCCCGACGGGACACTCCCGCCGATGACGTCGGCAAGACCCGCGACGTCATCATCGAGCTGGTCGGTGAGCTGGCAGCCGGGCGGACGATCGAGGCCGTGGGCATCGGCGCGGCCGGCTGGATCGACGCCAGCCGCTCGACAGTGCTCTTCGCCCCCAACCTGGCCTGGCGCGACGAACCGTTGCGTGAGTACGTCAGCAAGGCCATCGGTCTTCCGGTGATCGTGGAGAACGACGGAAACGTGGCCGCCTGGGCCGAGTTCCGGTACGGCGCTGCCCGCGACGCCGACGACTCCATGATCATGTTCACCATCGGCACCGGCGTCGGCGGCGGCATCGTCCTCGGCGGCGAGCTGATGCGCGGCGCGCACGGCATCGCCGCGGAGCTGGGCCACATGCTGGCCGTTCCGGACGGGCACCAGTGCGGCTGCGGCCGGCTGGGCTGCATCGAGCAGTACGCCAGCGGCAGCGCCCTCGTACGCTTCGCCCGGGCCGGCGCCCGTCAGGAGCCCAACCGGGCCACCGCGCTGCTCGACCTGGCCGGTGGCGAGGCCGAGGCGATCACCGGCCCGATGGTGACCGCCGCCGCGCAGGGCGGTGACCTGATCTCCGCCGAGGCGTTCGCCCAGATCGGCCGGTGGCTGGGCACCAGCCTCGCCGACATGGCGCAGATCCTCGACCCGCAGACCCTGGTGGTGGGCGGCGGTGTGATCGACGCCGGTGACCTGCTGCTCGGCCCGACCCGCCGTTCGTACCTCGACGCGCTCGCCCAGCGTGGTCGCCTGCCGGTGGCCGAGGTGCTCCCGGCGGAGCTGGGCAACAGCGCCGGCGTCATCGGTGCCGCCGACCTGGCCCGCCGGATCTGAGGCGGTCCACCGATGGGCGTACCGCTGCGGGTCGTGTCGTACAACATCCACAGCCAGCGCGACGACACCGCCGCGCTGGCGGCCGTGGTCCGGGCCGCGCGGCCGGACGTGGTGATCGTGCAGGAGGGGCCGCGCCGGTTCCGGTGGCGGCAGAAGTCCGCCACGCTGGCCGAGTCGTTCGGCCTGGTGGTGGCCGCCGGCGGCCTGCCTGCGCTGGGCAACCTGCTGTTGACCAGTCTGCGGGTCCAGGTGCGGGCCACCCGGTGCCAGCGCTTCCCGCTGACCCCCGGCCGGCACCTGCGCGGCGCCGCGTACGCCGAATGCCGGGTCGGCGACGCCCGGTTCACCCTCGCCGGCTCGCACCTGTCCACCGACCCGGGTGAGCGTCCGGCCCAGGCCGCCGAGTTCAAGCGTGGGCTGGACGAGGCGACCAGCCCGGTGCTGGCCGGGGCGGACCTCAACGAGGGCCCGGACGGGCCGGCGTGGGCGACCGTGTCGCGCGGGTTGACCGACGCCGCGGTGGCAGCCGACCGGGCGGACCGGCTCACCTACTCCTGCGCCGAGCCGCGCCGACGCATCGACGCCCTCTTCGTCGACCCGCGGATCACCGTGGTCGACTACGACGTGGTGGACACCCCGCAGACCCGCCGGGCCAGCGACCACTTCCCGGTCCTGGTCGACCTGCTGCTGCCCGACGCCGACTGACTCCCGACGCCGGTTCGACAGTCGATGCTTCCGCGTCAGGGCTGGACATCCGGCTCCGTTGTGGAGAGGATTTCGCGGCGACCGGCACGCCTGCCGTACCAAAAGGAGATGTTTCGGTGTCCACCTCCACCGACCACGGCCGGCCCGACCCCGAAGCGATCCCGTCCGCGCTGAGCAGCGACGGTCGCCCGGTCTCCGACCGGGGCGACACGGTCTGCGTCATCGGGGCCGGGGCCAGCGGCCTGACGGCCATCAAGAACCTGCGCGAGCACGACTTCGGCGTCGACTGCTACGAGCGGGAGACCGGCGTCGGCGGCGCCTGGAACTGGCGACACGACCGCAGCCCGGTGTACGCCAGCACCCACCTGCTGTCGTCGAAGCCGTTCACCCAGTTCCCCGACTTCCCGATGCCGGACTCCTGGCCGGACTACCCGCACCACAGTCAGCTGCTGTCGTACTTCGAGCGCTACGCCGACCACTTCGACCTGCGCTCGCACATCTGGTTCGGCACCGAGGTGATCCGGGTCGAGCCCGCCGAGGGGGACCGGTGGGACGTCACCACCCGCTCCACCGGCGGGTACGGCCCGGAGCGCACCTCCCGGTACGCCGCCGTGGTGATCGCCAACGGTCACAACTGGTCGCCGAAGCTGCCCCGCTACGAAGGGCTGGAGGAGTTCCGCGGCGAGATCATGCACGCCTCGTCCTACAAGGACCCGGCGCAGCTGCGCGGCAAGCGGGTGCTGGTGGTCGGCGCCGGCAACACCGGCTGCGACATCGCCGTCGAGGCCGCCCAGCAGGCGTCGCGCTGCTGGCACTCCACCCGGCGCGGCTACTGGTACGCGCCGAAGTACGTGCTCGGCCGCCCCGCCGACCAGGTGAACGACACCCTGCTGGCGCTGCGCGTGCCGCTGCGGGTGCGGCAGTGGCTCTACCACTGGACGCTGCGCCTGACCGTCGGCGACCTGACCCGCTTCGGCCTGCCCAAACCCGACCACCGGGTGTACGAGACGCACCCCATCGCGAACAGCCAGCTCGTCTACTACGTGGGCCACGGCGCGATCGGCCCGGTGCCGGACATCGCCCGGTTCCACCCGTACGGGGTGGAGCTGGCCGACGGCCGCCAGATCGACCCCGAGGTGGTCATCTTCGCCACCGGCTATCTGCCGCGCTTCGAGTTCCTCGACGCCTCGGTGTTCGGTGACAGCGCCGGCGCGGGTCGGCCCACGCTGTGGCTCAACGCGTTCACCCCGGGGCACCCGACGCTGGCGGTGGCCGGCCTGTTGCAGCCGGACTCCGGGTTGTTCACCCTGTCGCACTGGCAGACGGTGCTCTTCGCCCGCCTGCTGCGGGCTCGACGGGACCGGCCGGAGCGGGCCGCCGCGTTCGCGTCTCGGGTGCGTGACCGTGCCGGTGAGCGCTACTCCGGGCAGGTCAAGGAGAGCAGCCGGCACTGGTTCGAGGTCGGTCACGCCGACTACCTGCGCGCCATCCAGCGCGCCCTGCACGACCTGGAGGCCAAGTGAGATCCCCGGTCGCGGACGAAAGGCAGACCAGTGACTGAGCTGCGGATCATGCGAGGCCGGGAGTGGTCGCGTCCGGTCCGGCCGGCGCGGCGGGAGGTGCTCAGCGCCCTTCCCGAGCTGGAGCAGGGGCGGCAGCCGCTGCTCTTCGTACCCGGGTTCGGGCACGGCGCGTGGGCGTTCGCCGAGCACTGGTTGGGTCACGCCGCGTCGCGGGGCTTCCCGGCGTACGCGATGAGCCTGCGGGGGCACGGTGGCAGCGAGCCGGCGCCGGACGCGACGCTGCGGGCGTACGCCCATGATGTGGTCCAGGTGGCTGCGAGCCTGCCGCGGCAGGCGGTGCTGGTGGGGCACGGCGCCGGGGCCTTGGTGGTGGCGCACGCGTTGGCCCGCTACCCGGCGCGGGGCGCGGTGCTGGTGGCACCCGTCTTCGGCGGTTGGGGAGTGCTGGGTGCGGCGCTGCGCCGGAACCCGGCGGGCACGCTGCCGGCGGTGTTCGGCGGACCGCTGCGGCTCAACCGCGCTCAGTTGTTCAGCCGTGAGTTGCCCGACGAGGAGGCCCGACGGCACGTCGGACGTCTCGGTCGGGCGGGCCGCCGGGCGCAGTGGGCGCTGCTGGGCGAGCCGGAGGCCGAGCCGGCCGTGGGCTCGCCTCCGGTGCTGGTGCTGGGCAGCCCGGACGACCGGGTGGTGCCGGCGTCGACGTTGACCCGGGTGGCCCGCCGGTACGGTTCGGCCCCGCTGCTCTTCCCCGGGATGGGCCACGACCTGATGCTGGACGCGCGGTGGGCGGAGCCGATCGACGCGATCCTGGACTGGCTGGAGAAGGAGCCCGCGGCGGCACACTGAGCCCTCGGGCGCGCCGCTGCGGCCCCGTCGGTCAGCCGCCGGCCTGGTGGGTGGCCGGGCTGGCGGTCGGGGCGGTGGCGGGTCGCGGCACCAGAGCCACGCCGTCGGGGTTGGTGTCGGTGCTGGACAGGCGACCGACCAGGGCGCCGCCCTCGTCCAGGGCCCGGAGGTAGGAGCGGGCCCACGCCCGGATGTCGTGCTCGTGCAGGTGGGCGCGCATGGCCCGCATCCGTTGGGTGACGTCGGCCGGGCTGGCCCGCAGCGCCGCGCGGAGGCCCTGCTTGAGCCCTTCCAGGTCGTGCGGGTTGACCAGGTACGCCTGGGACAGCTCCGCGGCGGTGCCGGCGAACTCGCTGAGCAGCAGGGCGCCGGTGTCGTCCACGCGGGCGGCCACGTACTCCTTGGCGACCAGGTTCATCCCGTCGCGCAGCGGGGTCACCGCCATCACGTCGGCGACCCGGTAGAGCGCGGCCAGCTCGGCCCGGTCGAAGGGCTGGGTGAGGTAGTGGATCGCCGGCTCGCCGACCCGGCCGAACTCGCCGTTGATCCGGCCCACCTCGCGCTCGATGCGCTCACGCAGGATCTGGTATTGGCCGACGCGTTCCCGGCTCGGCATCGCGACCTGCACCAGCACCGTGTCGCGGACCTTGACGTCGCCGGTGGCGAGCAGTTCGCTGTATGCCTTGAGGCGCTGCTCGATGCCCTTGGTGTAGTCCATCCGGTCCACGCTGAGGATGACCTGCCGTGGGTCGCCGAGATCCTGCCGGAGCCGGCGGGCCCGGGCGGCCACGTCGGGGCGGGCGGCGAGCGCACCCATCTCGGCGGTGTCGATGGAGACCGGGAACGCGCCGATGCGGACGACCCGGTCGTCGATGCCGATCCGGCGGTCGGTGGCCGGCAACTCCAGCACCCTGGTCACGAGCTGGGCGAAGTTGTGCGCCGCCTGCACGCGCTGAAAGCCGACCAGGTCGGCGCCGAGCATGCCGCGCAGCAACTCGGCTCGGCGGGGCAGCTGCATGAACAGCTCCGGCGGTGGGAACGGCACGTGCAGGAAGAACCCGATGCGCAGGTCGGGGCGGAGCGCGCGGAGCATGCCGGGGACCAGCTGCAGGTGGTAATCCTGCACCCAGACCACCCCGCCCGGCTCCGCCACCTCGGCGGTCGCCTCGGCGAAGCGCTGGTTGACCCGCTGGTAAGCCTCCCACCAGCGACGGTGATGCTGTGGCTGCTCCACGGCGTCGTGGTAGAGCGGCCAGAGGGTGGCGTTGGCGAACCCTTCGTAGTGGTCGCGCAGGTCCTCCGGGGTGAGCGCGACGGTGTGCATCCGGACGCCGTCCACGTCCGGCAGCGCGGGGGCCGGGCCGGTGCCGCCGGCCCAGCCGACCCAGGTCGCCGGGGTGTGCCGCAGAAGTGGGTGCAGCGCGCTGACCAGCCCACCGGGACTGCGTCGCCACTCGCAGGCCCCGTCGGGGGCCTGACTGTCGTCGATGGGGAGGCGGTTGGCCACCACCACGAGGGAACTCTGTCGCATCTCGGGCATTCCGATCAGCAGAGACTGACCGCCGCGAGCAAGGGAAAACCGGTCAGTCAGCGGGGGAAGTGACGTACAGCGGTATTCCTACTGACAGTAAGTTACACCACTGTTACGGCGTCGGCGGGCCGGTGCTGTCCCGGTATGCGGGCCGGAGGTCAGACGACGGCGCCGTTGTCCGGGTCGTCCTCGTCCTCGTCGCCGGGGCGCAGCCGCCAGATCAGCGTGACGAAACCGGCCAGGATGCCGGTGAACCCGAACAGGGTGACCGCCGACTTGTCGATCGGAAGCAGCCAGGGGAAGAGGAAGAGCATGAACCCGACGACCACCCCGAGCACGCCGATCACCGCGTACTTGCTGAACCGGGGGAGCGGCGGCGGCGGGGGCGGGTGGTAACCCTCGTCGTCGTCCTCGTCGTCGGGCAGGTCGGCGCCGAAGGTGTCCAGCCCGTCCAGAAGTGACGGCTCGTCCGGCCGGGTGCCGCGCCCCACCGAGATCCCCGAGATGTCGGTCGCGGACGGCAGGCGGCGCACGTCGGTGGCGGTCGGACCCGGTTCGTCGGCTCCGGAGCGGGCCAGCGGGCCGGCTGCCGATTCGTCGCGGGCGTCCCGTTCGTCCACGTTCTCCGAGGCCGGCCACGGGTGCTCGTCGGTCGTCGGGGTGGTGTGGAAGCCGGCGACGATGCGCGCCCACTCGGCGTCGATGTCCGGTTCGTCGCGGGCTGGCGGCTGCTCCGGAGTGGTCTCGTCAGCGAGCTGGGTCAGGTAGTCCCGCGCGGTGGTCAGGTGCGAACGGTCGACGTAGAGCCGGTCGACCGGCCGGGCCGGAACGGTGGTCGTGCGGGTGACCGGGTTGAGGTCGGCGGAGGGCTGCAGGTAGGCGGCGATCCCGCCAGCGGCCAGCACGTCGAGCAGGTGCTCACCGACGCGCGGATCGACGTCGCCGACGACGGCGTACTCGTTCGCGTCGAGCCCGTTGTCCCGCCGTCCCCGGCGGGCCCCACCCGCTGACACCCGGACATCCCCCTTAACGCGCCTTCCGGCGCGGCCACTCTGCCCCTCGACGCCCGTCCGCACGCCGTGCTCTGAATCGTGACACGTCAGGGCATGGTTCCGGGAGTGCGTTGTGTCGCGTCTTCCAAAGTCACGGCTGCTGCCGCAGGTCACGGCAGGGATCCTTTGTCCGTTCTTGCGCGACAAGTGCGATCTGTTCTGATGGCGATTCGGGTGGTGCGTGCGGTGGTCGACGGTGACGTACTGATCCTCTGTCCGTGGCTCAGCACGCCACCGCCGGCCCGGTCGGGCTGATCGGCCGACCGGCCAGGGCGAGCAGGCCGGGGGCGTCGTTACGCAACGCGAAGGTGCGTACCTCCGCGCGGATCGTCCGTGCGCCCGCCGGATCGCCGGCGCGGGTCAGCTCCGCCGCCGCGAGCGCGAGCGCCAACACCCGGTCGCTGACGTCGGGGATCCGCCCGTAGGTCTCGGCGGCGGCCAGGTGCAGCTCGGCGGAGCGTCGGTGGTCACCGTCCGCCGCGGCCAGGGCCGCCGTCACGGTCCGCAGGGCCGCCTCCGACCAGGGCGTGCGGTGCCCGACCCGGCCCAGCATCGTGCGGACCCGCACCGCCGCGTCCCGACCGCTCAGGGCTGCGGCGTACGCGGCAGCGGCGATCCACTCGCCGCTGGCCAGGGCCGGCACCGCCGACCAGCACCCGTCCAGCTCCTCGATCAGCTCCGCCGCCTCGTCGTCGCGCCCCTGCAACGCCCGACACAACGCGGCCATGCTCAGCATCGTCCAGAGCAGCCGGTGGAACCCGCTGCGCCGCGCGGTGTCCAACGCATCGGTCAGGTCGTTCGGATCCTCGTCGTCGCGCAGCACCAGCAGACAGCAGCGCAACCCGCGCACCTGCATGTCCCAACTCCCGGTGGGCGTGTCCACGAATGCCTCCGCCGCCGCGAGGAGCCGGCCGAAGTCGCCGTCGAACCAGGCGCGCATCGCCTCCGCCGAATAGCTGGTCGTCAGGGTCTGACCGCTGGCGGTCCGCGCCGGCGCGGCCGAGAGCAGGGCGTCGGACCGCAGCCAGTCGCCCTCCTCCCGGATCGCCCAGGCGAGGTTCTGGGTGGCCCGGGGCAGCGCCAGCAGTTGACCGGCGCGGGCGAACTCGACGATCGCGTGCAGCTCGTCCAGCCCGACCCGGTCCCCGGACTGGTAGCGGGCGGTGGCCGCGGTGATCCGGGCGTTGGTGCGGGTCTCGGTCAGGCCCAACCGCTCGGCGATCTCCGCCGCCGTGTCCGCCGCCGCGACGGCCGGGTCCCGCTCGTAGTTGAGCATGTGCAGCCGGCCCACCTCGGCGTACGCGTCCGCCTTCTGCGGGGTGTCCGGTAGTGGCTCGAACAACTGCACCGCGCGGTCCAGGCAGGCCAACGCGTCGCTGCGGTCGGCCCGCAGCCAAGCGGCCTGGCCGAGCAGCGTCCACGCCCGGGCGGCACAGGCGTTGTCGCCGTGCGACAGCAGCCGGTCGGCGAGCGTGTGCACCTGCTCCGCGCCGCCGCCGGAGAGGAACGCGTTGCCGTCCCGGTAGAACGAGATCTCCGTGCTCAGCAGCTCCAACTGGAGTCGGCCCACCGGGTCGCTGTCGTCGGCCAGGCCGAGTGCCCGGCCCGCGTGGCTGGCCGCCGCGTCCAACCCGTGCAGCGCGTACGCCCGTCGGGCCGCCCGGTGCAGCGCCTGCCGCGCCGGGCCGGCGTAGCGCCGCACCTGCATGCCCAGCGAGCGGGCGATCTCGTGCGCCGCCCAGCGGTGGTGGGCGAGCACCTCGGCCAGGTCCGTGTCGCGGGAGTGCGACAGTGCGTCGAGCCAGTCGGCGGCCCGCTCGTGCCGGGCCACCCGCTCGGTGCGCGGCAACCGTTGGTAGCAGACGTCGCGGACCAGCACGTGGCGGAACCGGAACTCCGCCTGCCCGGCCATCGTCGACGCGGCCTGCTCGTGCACGAAGTCGCGCTGTTCGAGTCGGCGCAGCGAACGCTCGACGGACTCGACCTGTTGCCCGAGCGCGGCGGCGACCGCGCCGGGCCAGAACTGCACCCCGACCACCGATGCGGCCAGCAGCACCGCGCGGTCGTTGGCGTCCAGCAGGTCCACCCGGTTGGCGATCACCGCGTGCACGCTCTCCGGCATGGTCAGCTCAAGCTGCTTGTCCAGCGACCACCCCCGTCCCGACTGACGCAGCGCCCCCTGTTCGATCAGCATCCGGACGTACTCGTGCGCGTAGAGCGGGTTGCCGCCGGCCACCTCGATCAGCGGGGTCAGCATGTCGGCGGAGAAGGCCGCCTGGCCGAACAGGTGCGCGTACAGGGCGGCGATGCCGGTGTCGCGCAGTGGCGGCAGGGTGATGGTCACCGAGCCGGTGATCGTCCCGGCCCAGCTCGGGTCCCTGTCGACCAGCTCCGGGCGGGCGGTGCAGAGCAGCAGCAGCGGCACGTCGCGGGCCGCGGCCCCGAGCAGCTCCACGAAACGCAGCATCGCGTCGTCGGCCCAGTGCAGGTCCTCGAAGACCAGCACTGTGGGACGCCGGGTGGCCAGCGCCAGCAGGAAGCGACGCCACGCCGACTCCGCCTCCTCGGCCGGCAGCGGCGTGCCGGGCAGCCCGACCAGCGGGCGCAGCGCGTCCACCACCCGGTCCCGTTCGCCCGGGCCGATCAGCTCGCCCACGGCGGCGGCCAACCGCTGCGCGGCGCTGGCCGCCGGGTCGGTGTCGAGGATGCCGGCCTCGGACTTCACGATGTCGGCGAGTGCCGCGAAGGTGACGTTCTCCCCAAACGGCGGGCAGCGCCCGGTGCGCCAGGTCAGCGGCTCGTCGACCAGCCGGCCGGTGTGCCGGTAGAGCTCCCGCAGCAGGCGACTCTTGCCGATGCCGGCCCGGCCGAAGATGGTGACCACCTGCGGTCGCCGGTCGCGCAGCGACCGGTGCAGGGCGTTGACGAGCATCCCCAGCTCGTGTTCCCGGTCGACCAGCGGTGTGGTGTCCGGCTCCCGGTCGGTGGGTTGGCGACGCAGCGGGGAGAGGGCCAGCCACACCTCGGTCGGTGACGACCGCCCGCGCAGGGTGACCGGGGGCTGCTCCTCGTAGCGGATCGCGTCCTTGGTGAGCGCGTGGGTGGTGCCGCAGACCAGCACCCCTCCGGGTGGCGCGACCGACTGCATCCGGGAGGCGGTGTTGACCACGTCGCCGGCCACGATGGCCTGCCCGCCGTCGCGCGCGGCGGCGACGTCGACAAGCGCCTCGCCGGTGGCCACCCCGACCCGGAACCGCAACTCGGTGCTGCCGGTCGGCGCGAACCGGGTGAGCACCCGTTGCAGCTCCAGACCGGCCCGCACGCAGCGCAGCGCGTCGGTCTCGGTGGCGATCGGGGCACCGAAGAGCGCCATCACCGCGTCTCCGATGTACTTCTCCACCACCCCGCCGTACTGACCGACCACCCGGCGGGCGGCGGAGAAGAACCCGGTCTGCATCCCACGGACCTGCTCCGGGTCGGCGCGCTCGACGTACGGCGTGAAGTCGATCAGGTCCACGAAGAGCACGCTCACCCGGCGGCGGTCCTCCTGCGGGGTGACCACGGCCGGTCGGTCCGCGCCCGGTCGGGGCGACCCGCAGGACGTGCAGAACGTGACGTCCGAGGCGAGGGGGCGCAGGCAGTGCGGGCACACCGCGCCCAGCTCGGCACCGCAGCCGCCGCAGAAGCGGTCCCCGTCGGCGGCCGTGCGTCCACAGCGTCCACACTGCGTGGCGATGACATCCCCCAGAGGTCAACGGGTCGACGCCGATGGCGCGTCCCCTGACCGGGATTATCGCCCCCGTCGGCCGCTGTCAGGTACCAGCCTGTTGGCTTGTGGACAGTCACCGAGGGTGCTGACCGACTAGATTCAGGCGGCCAATATCGATCAGGGACCAGAGGGGGACAGGTCAATGGTGTACGTCAAGCTGGAAAGCGACTGGACCGATGGCAACGGCGTCAGCCACTCCGCAGGTGACTCGGTGGACGTCGACGCCGCCACGCTCGCCACGCTGCAGGCCGAGGGGATCGTCAGCGAGCAGTCCCACGGCCCCGGTGGCGACGGCAAGGGCCCGGACAAGTGGGCCGGGCCGGGCAGCTCCGGGGTGTGACCCCACGCCGATGACGCCGAACGGCCGGGTCTCCCACGGGTGACCCGGCCGTTTCGTGCTGCTCGTGAGGTGTCAGCGGTCGTTCATGCCGGCGCGGCGGCGCAACGCGGCCACATCGGTCACCACGATCCGGCGGCCCTCCGTACGCAGCCAGCCGCGGCTGGCGAACGAGCCGATCGCCTGGTTGACGCTCTGCCGGGAACCGCCGGCCATCTCGGCCAGCTGGCTCTGGTTGAGCTCGATCGTGATCATCGGTGCCTGGCTCTCGCCGGCCAACCGGACCAGCGTCTTGGCCACCCGACCGGGCAGGTCGAGGAAGACGTGGTCGGCGTTCTGCTCGGTGAGCCGGCGGATCAGCCCGCCGAGCGAGCGCATCACCGCGTCGAGGATGCGAGGGTTGGAGTGCACCAGCTCCATGAACGCGCCCCGGGAGAGCGCCAGCGCGGCGCAGTCCTCAATGGCCTCCGCCGAGGCGGACCGGGTGGACGCGTCGAGCAGGGAAACCTCGCCGAGCACGTCCGGTGGTCGGATGACCGACAACACGGCCCGCTCGCCGGTGGGCGCGGTCCGAAAGACGGCTACCGCGCCGCGGCGCAGCACGATCAGTGATTCGCCGGGGTCGTTCTCCACGAAGAGCAGTTGGCCTTTGCGGTAGGTGCGTGGGACGGCGGCGGCGATGACACGCTGCCGTACCTCAGGCTCCAAACCGGCGAACATCTCGACACCCGTGAGCGCGTCACCCGGCTCCGGCAGGCGCATCTCCACGGCCCAACCCCTCCCCGGTCATGGACCACAAACTCGCTCACCGGGTGAACCTGATGGCCCTGACAAGGTGAACTGACACCGATTCGGCGTCCGGTAGCGGTACACATCAGATCATGACGGTCCGGTCGCTTGCTGTACACCCCTCGAAGCACTTCCGTGACTGTCGCGAGCTGCGGCGTACCCGTTTTGGAGCTGCCGGTCCGGCCTCGGCGCCCGCGTGACCGCCAGCGCCGGGGCGGACCCCCGCCGGACGCGGCCCCGCGGCGGTGGGCGAGGATGGCCGGAATGGTCTACCGCTACTTCTACGACTGCGAGTTCATCGAGGACGGCACCACCGTCGACCTCGTCTCGATCGGTGTCGTCGACGAGTACGGCCGCGAGTTCTACGCGGTCTCCACCGAGTTCGACGACTCCCGCGCCGTGCCCTGGGTCCGGCGCAACGTGCTGGACAAGCTGCCCTCCCCGGCGGACCGGGCCTGGCGGTCGCGCGAGCGCATCCGCGACGACCTGTACGACTTCCTGGTCGAACCGATTCGGGACCGGCCGGGCGAGCAGTTGGAGCTGTGGGCCTGGTTCGCCGCGTACGACCATGTGGTGCTCGCGCAGCTCTGGGGTGCGATGCCGGCGCTGCCCCGGGAGATCCCCCGCTACACCAAGGAGCTGCGGCAGCTCTGGGACGACCGTGGCCGTCCGGCCCTGCCCGAGGCGGACGCGGCCCGGCATGACGCTCTGGTCGACGCCCGGCACAATCTGGCCCGCTGGCGGGCGATGACGACCCGCTGAACGCCGGTCGTACCGTCGTAGGTTTGACCGGTTCTGTCCCGGGCATCGGTTCGACGAATCGAAGCGGAGGAGAGTGCCATGAGCAACGAGCCGACCAACGCCGTCGAGGCCCGCGCCCGGGTCACCGAGCTGGCCCGGGCCGCACGGATCTGCATGCTCACCACGATCGCCCTGGACGGGCGACAGGTGAGCCGGCCGATGGGGCTCCAGGAGGCCGAGTTCGACGGCGACCTCTGGTTCTTCGCCGACGCCGACTCGGCCAAGATCCGTCAGATCCGGGTGAACCCGGAGGTCAACGTCGCCTTCTCCGACCAGAAGCACAACGCCTGGGTGTCGATCTCCGGGACCGCCACCGAGGGGTTCGACCGGGCCCGGGCCGAGCAGCTGTGGAACCCGCTGCTCAAGGCGTGGTTTCCCGACGGGCTGGAGACCCCCGGTCTCACGTTGATCAAGGTGCACGCCAGCTCGGCCGAGTACTGGGACTCGCCGAGCAGCACCGTGGTCAATCTCTTCGGCTACGCGAAGGCGGCGGTCACCGGTCAGCCGCCGAACGCCGGGGAGAACCACGAGGTGACCTTCTGAGCCGCGTCGCCCCGGGGCGCGCTGTCGTCGCACCGGCACGCCGACTACAGTTCGCAGTGACGGCCCGCCCCGGGCCGGCAACGGCGCCGATGGTCTGACCTGACACATACCCTGGGGCATATCGGGCTTTACCTGATGCTCCAGGAGGATGACGGATCATGCGTATCGGCGTGCTCACCGGCGGCGGCGACTGCCCAGGTCTCAACGCGGTCATCCGGGCGGTGGTCCGCAAGGGTGTCGCCACGTACGGTCACGAGTTCGTGGGCTTCCGGGACGGCTGGAAGGGCCCCCTGGAGGGTCTGTCCCGCCCCCTGGACATCGCTGACGTCCGCGGCATCCTGCCCCGCGGCGGCACCATCCTCGGCTCGTCCCGGACCAACCCGTTCAAGATCGAGAACGGCGTCGAGCGGATCAAGGACAACCTCGCCGCCCAGGGCGTGGACGCGCTCATCGCGATCGGCGGCGAGGACACCCTCGGCGTGGCCACCAAGCTCTACGAGCTGGGCGTGCACGTGGTCGGCGTGCCGAAGACGATCGACAACGACCTCGGCGCCACCGACTACACCTTCGGCTTCGACACCGCGGTCAACATCGCGATGGAGGCCATCGACCGCCTGCACACCACCGCGGAGAGCCACCACCGCACCCTGGTCGTCGAGGTGATGGGCCGGCACGCCGGCTGGATCGCCCTGCACGCCGGTCTGGCCGGCGGCGCCAACGTGATCCTGCTGCCCGAGCGGCAGTTCGACGTGGAGCAGGTGGCCGGCTACGTCGAGAAGCGCTTCCAGCACCAGTACGCCCCCATCGTGGTGGTCGCCGAGGGCGCACAGCCGCTGGACGGCCAGATGGTCCTCGCCAACCAGGAACTGGACTCGTTCGGTCACGTCCGCCTCGGCGGCATCGGCCAGTGGCTCGCCGAGCAGCTGGAGGCCAAGACCGGCAAGGAGGCCCGCACCGTGGTGCTGGGCCACATCCAGCGCGGTGGCACCCCGACCGCCTTCGACCGGGTGCTCGCCACCCGCCTGGGCCTGCAGGCCATCGACGCCGTCAACGACGGCGACTGGGGCAAGATGGTCGCGATGCAGAGCACCGACATCGTCCGGGTGCCCCTCGCGGAGGCCACCCGCGAGCTGAAGACCGTGCCGCTGGAGCGGTACGCCGAGGCTGAGGTGTTCTTCGGCAGCTGATCGACGGTAGGCGGCGCGGCGGGCCTGCGGGTCCGCCGTGCCGCGACCCGATGCGGCACGGCAGACCTGCGGGTCCGCCGTGCCGCGCCCGACGCGAGAGGGGTACGGCCGAGATGTCAGCCGGGGTGCACACGGTCGCGGTGATCGGCGCGGGCAAGATCGGTGAGCTGATGCTCTCCGGGCTGCTGCGCTCGGGATGGCCGGTGGACCGGCTGCTGGCAACCGCCCGCAGACCGGCCCGCGCCGAGGAGCTGACCGCCCGCTACGGCGTACGGGTCGTCGACAACCTCACGGCGGTGGACGAGGCAGCGGTGCTCGCGGTCTCGGTGAAGCCACAGGACGCCGCCGCGCTGCTCGACGAGATCGGCCCCAAGGTGCCGGCCGACAAGCTCCTCATCTCGCTCTGCGCCGGCCTGCCCACCAGCTTCTTCAACCGCCGGCTGCCCGACGGCACCCCCGTGGTCCGGGTGATGACCAACACCCCGGCCCTGGTCGACGAGGCGATGACCGCGATCTCGGCCGGCGCGCACGCCACCGGGGCGCACCTGGCGTTGGCCGAGGAGATGTTCAAGCCCTTGGGCCAGACGATCCGGGTGCCCGAGTCGCAGCAGGACGCGGTCACCGCGCTCTCCGGCTCCGGCCCGGCCTACTTCTACCTGCTGGTCGAGGCCATGATCGACGCCGGCATCCTGCTCGGCCTGCCCCGGCAGGTCGCCCACGAGCTGATCGTGCAGACCGCGATCGGTTCCGCGGTGATGCTGCGCGACTCGGGCGAGCACCCGGTCAAGCTGCGCGAGGCGGTCACCTCACCGGCCGGCACCACCATCTCCGCGATCCGCGAGTTGGAGAAGCACGGCGTACGCGCCGCGATGCTCGCCGCACTGGAAGCTGCCCGCGATCGTGCCCGCGAGCTGGCGGCACAGGCCGACTGAGCATTCCGGGCCCGTCCGGGAGCCGAGCGTGCCGCATACTGGCGCGGTGTTCACACTTGCCCAGGCCCGGCACCTGGTGGCCACCCTCCAGCCGCGCGTCAACGAGTTGATCCGGGTCCGGGCCGACCTGGCCGAGCTGCGCGCCGACCTGGCCGACCACGGCGTCAGCGCGCTCGGCGGGCTGGCCGAGGTCAAGGGGCTGGAGGCCCGGCTGCACGCCGTCGTCGACGAGCTGCACCAGCACGACATCCAGGTCAAGGGCATCGCTCCGGTGCTGCTCGACTTCCCCGGCGAGCGAGCCGGCCGCGCCGTGCTCTGGTGCTGGCTGGAGGGCGACTCCGACGTGCGTTGGTACCACCGGGCCGAGTGCGGCTTCGCCGGCCGCCGCCCCCTCTGACCCCCCCCCACCAGCCCCGCCCCGTCCCGCCCCGCCTCGCGCTTGATCGACTCGGGGTCCTGAAAGCCGGGGTGTCCGGGTGGGGTGGACACCCCGATTTCCTTGAACCCGAGTCGATCAAGCTTCGGTCACCGCGAAAACCACGATGTTGTCCCGGTAGTGCCTGCTGCGCCGGTCGAAGTCACCTCCGCAGGTGACCAGCCGCAGCTCCGCGCCGGGCGTCGGCCCGTAGACCGCGGCGGTCGGGAACTGGTCCTTGCGCGCACGGATCGACCCGGTCACCCGGAACGACAGCCGTTGCCCGCCGCGCCACACGTCGACCCGGTCGCCGGGCCGCAGTTCGTCGAGCCGGGCGAAGACCGCCGGGCCACGCCGCGAGTCCAGGTGGCCGGCGAGCACGGCGGGGCCGGTGTCGCCGGGGGCCGGGCCGCCGCCGTACCAGCCGGCGGTGTCGAAGTCGGTTGGCGGGACCAGTGCACCGCTGCGGTCGAGGCCCAGCACCGTGAGCGTGGAGTCGACGCCGATGCGCGGTATGCGTACCCGCGTGGGTGGACCCTGTGCCGTGGGCGCGGCGGCCACCGACGGGCAGTCGTCGGTGCAGCCGGGGTGCCAGGTCGCGGCCGGGGGCGCCGGGCCGGTGGTGGCCAGCCCGACCCCGGTGCCGGCGGCCAGGCAGACCGCCGCGCCGGCCGCGACCAGCCCGACCAGCGGCACCCGGCGGTCGCGGTGCCGCCGGATCGACGGGTCGGGCCCGGTGGTCACCAGGTGGTGCGCCGCCGCCGGCGCCACATCAGCAGGACCACCGCGACGGCCGCCGCGACCAACCCGCCGGCCACCAGGGGGTACGCCCCGAGGCCGGTCCTGGCGGTGCCGCCAGCGCCGGTGTCCACCCCGCCGGCGGGAACGACGGTGCCGCCCTCGGCGTCGCGGCGCAGCTCGGCGGTCAGCCCGCCCTGCTTCGCGTCGAGCACCAGCAGTGAGTAGACCGCCCCGCCCACGAGCCGCACCTCGGCGTCGGTGCTCGGCCCACCGGCACCCGTCAGCCGCAGCCGCCAACTGCCCGGGTCGACCTGCTGGTATGCGGTCGTGGTCGCGAACTGCACACCGTCGGCGATCATCGGGCCGTCGGCGGCGGCCACGTCCAGCACCGGGGTACGCACGGAAGCCTGCACGACGCGCACCTTGGCGCGGCCCTGCGTGGGGGCGCTGAGGTCGTCGTTGAGCACCCGCAGCCCCAGGTCCGCGTGTCGGCCGACACCGGCCACCGTGTACGCGTCGCCGCTGGCCACCGCGACCTCGGTGGTGAGCACCGGGGGATCGCTGGCGGGGGCGCCCGCCTCGCGCATCGCCACCGCGTACCGCCCGGGTGCGAGTTCCAGGTAGTCGGAGACCACGCCGTAGCCGACCCCGGGGAAGACCCGGGGTTTCGTGGAGTCCGGCGCGGCCAGGTAGACGTCGACGGCCGGGGTGTCGGGGGAGAGGTGGGCCAGCCGGACGTAGCCGACGATGCCCGCGCCGGTCGCGGCACCGGCCGGAACCGGGACGCCGGTGGCAGCGAGAGCGGTGGTGATCAGGAGCGCGCCGGAGCCGGCCAACAGCCGGCGGGGAAGGGTACGGAGCGTGTACATGTCGCCTCCGGAAGCACTTTCGGTGAGCGGGCGGCAACCCAGAGAACAGGGTCCCGTGCGCGGGACTGCAACGCAAGTTGCGACGAGATGTTTCTC
>NZ_JAGPYA010000086.1:0-22566 GCF_018070245.1 Micromonospora sp. M61
CCGGCCCGCACGATCCACTTGAAGCCGGTCAGCGTCTCGTCGTAGGGCAGGCCCCGGGCCGCGCACATCGCGCGCAGCAGTGACGAGGACACGATGGTGGTCGCGTATAGCCCGGTCACCCCGCGCCGCATCAGGTGGTCGGCGAGCAGCACCCCCACCTCGTCGCCGCGCAGCATCCGCCAGCCGTCGTGCCCGTCACGGACGACCACCGCGCAACGGTCGGCGTCCGGGTCGTTGGCGATGGCGAGGTCCGCGCCGGTGGAGTCGGCCAGGGCGATCAGCCGGTCCACCGCCCCCGGCTCCTCCGGGTTGGGGAACGACACGGTCGGAAACGCCGGGTCCGGCTCGGCCTGGTCGGGGACCACGCCGGGCACCGGGAAACCGGCGCGGGCGAAGGCGGCGGTGAGGACCGCCGCGCCCACCCCGTGCAGAGGGGTGTACGCCACCGTCAGGTCCCGTGGCCCGTCCGGGTCGATCACGGCGGTGGCCTGTTCGACGTACGAGGCGGTCAGGTCGTCGCCGAGCACCTGCCCGGGTGGGCCCAGTGGCACCTCAGTCAGCGGGCCGACCGATCGGATGGCCGCCTCGATGCCGGCGTCGGCGGGCGGCACGATCTGCGCGCCCCAGCCCAGTTCACCGCCCAGCTCCGCGCCGAGGTAGACCTTGTAGCCGTTGTCCTGGGGTGGGTTGTGGCTGGCCGTGACCATCACACCGGCGACTCCGCCGAGGTGGCGCACCGCGTACGCCAGCACCGGGGTGGGCAGCGGGCGGGGCAGCAGCAGCGCCGGTCGACCCGCCCCGGTGGCCACCTGGGCGGTGCGCTCGGCGAACTCCCGGGAGCCGTGCCGAGCGTCGTACCCGATCACCAGGGGGCCGGTGCCGCCCTGGGCCGCGAGCCAGCCGACCAGGCCGGCAGCGGCCTGGGTGACCACGGCAAGGTTCATTCCGTTCGGGCCGGCCCGCAGCGGGCCGCGCAGGCCCGCGGTGCCGAAGGTCAGCGGGCCGGCGAACCGGTCGGCCAGCTCCGGCGCGCTCGCCGGCAACCGGTCGAGCACCGCCGTCAGCTCGTCCCGGCTGGCCGGGTCGGGGTCGTCGGCCAGCCAGCGCCGGGCTTGCTCGCGAATGTCGTCGATGTCAGTCGTGTCCGCCGCCATGCCCCTTGATAGCACGGCGGCGGATCACCGCTGTCGGTTCCCTCCGGCTCAGCCGTCCCCGGTGAGCTGGAACGTCCGCACCATCTCGTCGAAGATCGGCTTGCTCTCCGCGAACTTGGTGTCCGTCGAGGTCAGGTAGAACGAGTACGCCTTGCCGCCCTCGGCCACCCCACGCCAGACGCCGTGCCGCATGGCGTCGCCCTCGCCGCAGGTGTATTCGAACTCGGCGGCCGGCTTGCTGGCCAGCTCGGTCTCGGTGGCGCTGACCTGCTGGTATGGCTTGACGCAGGAGGTGCTCCTGGTCTTGAGGCCGTTCTCCGCCGTCTCCGCCCAGCGGTTGGAGTCGCTGGACCACTTCTCGGTGATGATGCGCACCTTGCGGCCGCTGTCCTCCGGGTCGATGTAGTCGGTGTAGGAACCGCCGGTGGCCTTCTTCCAGCCCTTCGGCACCATGAGCTGGATGCCGCGGGCGGTGTGTTCCTGCATCTCGACGCTCGGCGCCGCTGCGGCGGACGGGGTGGGCTGCGCCTGGGGAGTGCTCGGCGGGGCGTCGTCGTCGCCGCCCGAGAGCGCCACCACGGTGAGCAGCAGCACGACGACCAACCCGCCGGCCGCGGCGAGCTGCACCTTGCGTGGCCAGCCCTTGACGGTGCTGACGAGCTGGCCACCGGTGGCGCGGACCTTGCCCAGAGCGCCGCCGCCGTCACCGGCGGAAGCGGCGGGCGACGTGGCCCAGGGCTGGCCGGTGCCCGGCACCGACCACTGGTTGCCGCCGTAGGTGCCGCCGATGCGCTGGGTGGCCTCCGGTGCGCCGCCGTAGCCGACCTGCTGGGTGGCACCGGCCGGTGTGCCGTAGGTGACCCGCTGGGTGGCGTCCGGGTGCGCGCCGGCGTCCACCCGCTGGGTGGCGTCCGCGTTGCGGCCGTAGGCGCGCCCAGCGGACTGTCGGCCGGGCGGGGGCATCGCGCCGGTGGGTGTGTGCAGCGGGCCGGCCAACGCGTCGGCGCTGGTCTCGTCGAGCCCGGTGGCGCCGGCAGTGCCGGTCGGCTCCGGGCGTTCGCCCCGGCTCAGCGCCGCCAGCCGGTCGGTCAGGGACTCACCGGGGGCCAGCATGGCGGGCCCACCGATCTGGCTGTCCGGCTTCGGCTCCGGCTGGGGCGGCGGCAGGACGGGCACCGGGCGCTGCTGCACCGGCACCACGTTGTACGGGTCGGTGACCGAGTGCACGGCGGTTGCGGTGCTGCCCAACGGGCCGGCGAGCAGCTCGCGCAGCATGGCCCGGGCGGTGTGCACGTCCAACCGGCGGGCCGGGTCCTTTTCCAGCAGACCCATCAGCACCCGGGTCAGCGGGCCGCTGCGCTGCGGTGGGGCGGGCGGGTCCTCGACCACGGCGTGCATGGTCTCGATCGGGTCGCCCTTGTCGAACGGGGGGCGTCCCTCGACCGCTGTGTAGAGCGTCACACCCAGCGAGAAGAGATCGCTCGGTGGCCCGAACTCCTGGCCCATGGCGCGCTCGGGCGAGATGAAGTGTGGTGAGCCGAGCACCATGCCGGGGGTGGTGAGCTGGACGTCGGTGGGCATCCGGGCGACCCCGAAGTCGGTCAGCACGCAGCGCCCGTCGGTGCAGATCAGCACGTTGGCGGGCTTCACGTCCCGGTGCAGCACGCCGATCGCGTGTGCGACCTCCAACGCGCCAAGCAGCGCTATGCCGATCTTGGCGACGGCCCGGGGTGCCACCGGACCGTCCTCGATCACCATGTCGGCGAGGCTGCGGGCGTCCAGCAGCTCCATCACGATCCACGGCCGGCCGGCCTCGGTGACCACGTCGTACACCTGCACCACGGCGGGGTGCTGGATGGCGGCGGCGGCGCGGGCCTCGCGCAGGGTGCGTTCGTACATGGCGTCGCGGTCGCTGGGGGCCAGACCCGGAGGAAGGACGACCTCCTTCACCGCCACGTCACGGCGCAGCAGGGTGTCTGTGGCACGCCACACCGTGCCCATGCCGCCGTTGCCCACGGAGGACCGCAGCGAGTACCGGCCACCAATGGTGGTGCCGGGCGCCGCTCGTCCGTTGGCGGGACTAACTGGTCCGCCGCTCCACGTCGGGATCTGAGTCACAGAAAAGCCACCGGGGGAAATCGAGGGGGGCTGGGACACAACCCCCCTATCTTGCTGGTTCCGACGCCCGATGCGAAAGCCGACGCGGCGGACGTTTATCGAAGTCGACAGAACGTGCCCTGTCGTTCACCTGGTGTCGACCGGTCGGGACGCACTGTGCGGTATCCCTCACGCGAGGGTGTGGCCAGGCGTCCTACCATCCGGGGATGAGTGAACGGCGGTCAAGCGAGTCCGGTTTCCCGATCAACGGCGTCTACACCGAGGCCGACCTTCCGGAGGACCTGGACTCCCGGCTGGGCAGCCCCGGCGAGTTCCCGTACACCCGGGGGGTCTACCCCACGATGTACACCTCCCGTCCGTGGACCATGCGCCAGTATGCCGGCTTCGGCACCGCCACCGAGTCCAACGCGCGCTACCACCAGCTGTTGCGGGCCGGCACGATGGGCCTCTCGGTCGCCTTCGACCTGCCGACCCAGATGGGTTACGACTCCGACGAGCCGATCGCGCACGGCGAGGTCGGCAAGGTGGGCGTCGCCATCGACTCCATCGAGGACATGCGGCTGCTCTTCGCCGACATTCCGCTGGACAAGGTCTCCACCTCGATGACCATCAACGCGCCCGGCTCGGTGCTGCTGCTGCTCTACCAGCTCGTCGCCGAGGAGAACGGGGTGCCCGGCACGGCGCTCAACGGCACGATCCAGAACGACATCCTCAAGGAGTACATCGCCCGGGGGACGTACATCTTCCCGCCGAAGCCGTCGCTGCGCCTGGTGGCCGACACGTTCGCGTACTGCCGCAAGGAGGTGCCGAAGTGGAACACCATCTCCATCTCCGGCTACCACATGGCGGAGGCCGGCGCGACGCCCGCGCAGGAGATCGCGTTCACCCTGGCCAACGGCGTGGAGTACGTGCGGGCGGCGCTGGCCGCCGGCCTCGCGGTGGACGACTTCGCGCCCCGGCTGTCGTTCTTCTTCGTGGCCCGCACCACACTGCTGGAGGAGGTGGCGAAGTTCCGCGCCGCCCGGCGGATCTGGGCCCGGCTGATGCGCGACGACTTCGGCGCCAAGGATCCGAAGTCGATGATGCTGCGCTTCCACACCCAGACCGCTGGCGTGCAGCTCACCGCGCAGCAGCCGGAGGTGAACCTGGTCCGGGTGGCGGTACAGGGGTTGGGCGCGGTGCTCGGCGGCACCCAGTCGCTGCACACCAACAGCTTCGACGAGGCGATCGCTCTGCCCACCGAGAAGGCGGCCCGGCTCGCGCTGCGGACCCAGCAGGTGCTGGCGTACGAGACGGACCTGACCGCCACCGTCGACCCGTTCGCCGGCTCGTACGTGGTGGAGGCGATGACCGCCGAGATCGAGGCCGCCGCCGTCGAGTTGATGGAGCGGGTGGCCGACCACGGCTCGGCGGTGGACGCGATCGAGGCCGGGTTCCAGAAGCGGGAGATCGAGCAGTCCGCGTACCGGATCGCCCAGGAGATCGACTCGGGCGAGCGGGTGGTCGTCGGGCTCAACCGGTTCACCGTGGACGAGGAGGAGCCGTACGAGCCGCTGCGGGTCGACCCGACGATCGAGGCGGCCCAGGCTGACCGGCTGGCGCGGCTGCGCTCCGAGCGGGACACCGACGAGGTGACCCGGACCCTCGCGGATCTGCGGGCCGCCGCCGAGGGCACCGACAACGTGCTCTACCCGATGAAGGCGGCACTGCGGGCCCGGGCGACAGTGGGCGAGGTCTGCGGGACGTTGCGCGAGGTGTGGGGGTTGTACCGGCCCACCGATCGCTTCTGACCGTCGCTGGCCGCGACGGCGTGTGTCCGTCCGGTTCAGCGGGTACCCCTTCGACCACGGACGCACACAGTGTGCGCCCGTGGTCGACGCGTGCGTGTGAGCGTCCTTATCCGGTCGTCGCGGAGCGTGGTCGGCTAATTGTCGGAGTGTCAGTTCACCACCCCGACTAATGCGACAATTTGCAACAGGGTCCCGGCGTGGCGCTCCGGAATCGCGACCGCCACGGTTGGTTACGCGTTGTAGGAGGTGAGGGGCGCATGACGGCATTCGAGCACGATCTACCTGCTGTCCCGCACATCTCCGAGCGCCCTCAGCAGGGCATACGTGACGCTACGCGGTCTGATCATCACCGTAACGAGGTTGCGCAGCGTCACCGCCGGAGGTCTAGGCTGTCTGCTGTCCCCGATGATCCATCCATCTCTAGTGATCGAGAATTCGACGTGACGAGTGCGTTGACGCTGCCCACTGGTGGCCAGCTGGCGTCGTCCTGGCCGGAGACGCCACCCGGGTCCCAGCCCCTTCCCCGCGACCTGGACCACCTCCTCGCCCTCCGGGTACCGGGGCTCATCGCCACGCGCCGTCACCTCCACTCGCACCCCGAGCTCTCCGGCACGGAGTTCGAGACGGCGGCCCTGATCGCCCGGGAGCTCTCGCTGGCCGGGCTGCACCCTCGGCTGCTGCCCAAGGGCAACGGCGTGATCTGCGACATCGACGGCCGCCCCGACGGCCCGGTCGTCGCGCTGCGCGCCGACATCGACGCCCTGCCGCTGGACGACATCAAGGACGTGCCGTACCGCTCCACCGTGGAGGGCGTCTGCCACGCCTGCGGCCACGACGTGCACACCACGATCATGCTCGGCGTCGGCATGCTGCTGGCCCAGCTCGCCGACCTCGGCGAGCTGGACGGCCGGGTCCGGCTGATCTTCCAGCCGGCCGAGGAGATCCTGCCCTGCGGCTCGCTGGAGGTCATCGAGGCGGGCGGCCTGGACGACGTGGTGCAGATCTTCGCGCTGCACTGCGACCCGAACCTGCCTGTGGGTCAGGTCGGCCTGCGGGTCGGCCCGATCACGGCGGCTGCCGACAACGTCACGGTCCGGCTCTCCGGGCCGGGCGGTCACACCGCCCGTCCGCACCTGACCGTCGACCTGGTCGACGCGCTCGGCCGGTTGATCACCGAAGTGCCCGCCCTGGTCAGCCGCCGGGTGCCGGCCAACAGTGGCCTGCTGCTGGTCTTCGGCCACGCCTCGGCCGGCACCCGTTACAACGTCATCCCCTCCGAGGCGAGCGCCTCCGGCACCCTGCGGGTGATGGACCGCGACACCTGGGAGCAGGCTCCCAAGATCGTCGCTCAGGTCGTCCGGGACGTGATCGCCCCGACCGGCGCCACGGTCGATCTGGAATACCTTCGCGGCCGGCCGCCGGTGAGCAACGACTCGCGGGCCATCCAGGTGCTCACCGCCGCCACCGGCGCCGCGCTCGGCCCGCAAGGGATCGCCGAGACACCGCAGAGCATGGGCGGCGAGGACTTCTCCTGGTATCTGGAGTACGTCCCCGGCGCCCTCGCCCGTCTCGGCGTGGGCCGCTCCGGCCCCAACGTCGACCTGCACCGGGCAAGCTTCGACGTGGACGAGCGGGCCATCCCGGCCGGCGTACGCGTCATGGTGCAGACCGCGCTGCGGGCACTGGCGGCGGCGCGCTGACCGGACCGACCAGAGCCGGGATCTTCCGTCGCCGGCGCAACACCACCAGCAAGACCCCCAGCGGTACGCCGAGCGCCACCAGCCACGGCAGCAGCGCGCCCAGCACGGTCAGCAGGACGGTCAACGAGGCGACGAACGCCTTCCAACCGCCCTTGAGCCCGACCAGGAAGCCGGTCTCGGCCTTCTCGTCGGCGGCCTTGGCGGCCGGCCCGGCCAGCGACACGGTGATCGTGGACAGGGCGGTCAGGTCGGCCAGGCGTCGCTTCTTGGCCTCCAGCGACGCCAGGTCGGCCTCCCGGCGACCCAGCTCGTTCTCCAACGACACCAGGTCGGTGATCGAGGTGGCGCGGGTCAGCAACCGGCGGGCGCTGTCCACCCGGGCCCGCTGACTGGTGATCCGGGCGTCCAGGTCGACGGTCTCCTCGGTGACGTCCTGGGTGTTGATCTCCCGGTTCTGCTGCCGACCCAGCTTCGCGATCTCCTCCACCACGCCGGCGAACTTCGGCGCCGGCACTCGCAACTGCAACTCCGCCACCGCGTCGGCGTCGGCGCTGCGCCGCTGGTCGCCCCCGATGAAGCCACCGGCCCGAGTGGCTATGGCGGTGGTCTCGCGGGCCGCCGCGTCCACATCGTCCACCTGCACGCGCATCGTTCCGGTGTAGATGATCGCCCGTTGGTCGACCCGCAGGTCCGCTGCGCCGGCTCCGGCCGCACCCGCCTCGTCCTTGGCGGCGTCCCTGTTCGCCTCGCCGGCCTTTGCTGGCGCCTCGGCCGCCGAGCCCGCGGAATCCTTCGACCCGCTGTCGTCGCCGGCGCCGCATCCCGTCAGCACCAGCGTCGCCGCCAGCGCCGTCGCCGCCAGCAGTGTGCCGTGGCGTCGTACCACCTTTCCGTCCATCCCCGCTCCCATCGTCGTTATCCGGTGTGGCGATAGCTCGGACGCTGCGCACGCGTCGGCTGGTTCCGGCAGACTGCGCTGAGGACGTCACGATTCGATAATCGAGGAGTCACGATGCGGCTCACCAAGTACGCCCACTCCTGCCTCCGCGTGGAGCACGACGGGGGAGTGCTCGTCATCGACCCCGGCATGTTCAGCGATCCAGCGGTGGCTCTGGACGGTGCGGACGCGGTGCTGATCACCCACGAGCACCCCGACCACCTCGACCTCGCGGCGGTGCGCCTGCAGCTCGACCGGCAACCGTTCCCGATCCACGGGCCCGCCTCGCTCGCCGAGGCCCTGGGCGACGCGGCCGAGGCACTGCACCCGGTCACCGCGGGTCAGTCGTTCACCGCCGCCGGGGTCGCCGTCCGCGCGTACGGAGGGCGGCACGCGGTGATCCACCCGGACATCCCGGTGGTGGACAACCTCGGTTACCTGATCAACGACGCGGTCTACCACCCGGGCGACTCACTGGTGGTGCCCGACGAGACACCCGTCGACACGCTCTTCGCGCCGATCCACGCCCCCTGGTCGAAGTTCTCCGAGGTGCTCGACTTCATTCGGGCTGTCGCGCCGCGGCGCGCGTACGCCCTGCACGACGCCCTGCTCAACGAGAACGGGCTGGGTGTGCTCAACCGGCAGTACACGGCGATGTCCGGCACCGAGTACCAGCGACTGGAGCCCGGTAGCCGGGTGGACGTCTGACCCGATGCCCGGCCCCTCGACGGAGCTGGTGCAGCAGCTCTACCGCACCCCACCGGACCGGTTCGTGGCCGCCCGGGACGCCGCCGTGGCCGACGCCCGCCGAGCCGGCGACCCGAGCACCGCGCGACAGTTGGCCCGGCTCCGTCGCCCGACGGTGGCCGCCTGGCTGGTGAACCTGCTCGCCATCAGGCGCCCCGAGCTGGTCGCCGACCTGGTCGAGCTCGCCGACGAGCTGCGCACCGCCCAGCGGGAGCTGCGTGGCCCCCGGCTGCGGGAGTTGTCCGCGCAGCGTCGGGCGGTGGTCGGTGCCCTGGTCGCCGAGGTCCGCAAGCTCGCCGCGGCGGAGCCGGACGCGCCACCGGCGGGTCGACTGCCGCTGGCCGAGGTGGAGGCGACCCTCAACGCGGCGTTCTCCGACGCCGAGGTCGCCGAGCAGGTCCGGGCCGGCCGCCTGCTCCGGGCGGCCAGCTACGCGGGTTTCGGCGAGGTGCCCCGCCCACAACTGCGGCTGGTCACCGGCGACGACGAGGAGCCGGAGGAGGAGGAGCGCCCGGCCCGCCGACCCGGTGCCCAGCGGGCGCGCTCCGAGCCGGCGACCCGCACGGACCGGGCAGCACCGGGCACGGACCGGGCCGCCTCCCGCAAGGACCGGGCAGCGGGGCGCGCCGAGCAGGCCGAGCGGGCTGCGCAGCGGGCGGCCCGCGCCGAGCGGGCCCGGCAGCGCCGTGCCCTGGAACGGGAGCTGGCCCTGGCCCAGGCCGACCAGAAGCGCGTCGAGGCCGAGCTGACCGAGGCGACCGGGCAGGAGCGGGACGGCGTCGCCGTACTCGACGGGATCGAGGCCGAGCTGGCCGAGCTGGAGCGGCGGCGGGCGGTCGCCGAGCAGGATCTCAGCCGCGCCAAGCTGGCTCGGCGTGCCGCGGAACGAGCGGTCACCGTGGCTCGGCGGCGCGCGGGTGAGGTGGAGGGGGCCATCGAGGCGCTGGCGGCCGAAGAGGGGGATGCGGATGGGGGCGCTGGCGCGGCAGACTGACCATCGATGGACGACTACGGGTGTGCGGACCGTCCACGGCGGGTGACCCCGGATCGGGGAGTCGTCGTGGGCGACGGGTCGGGCTGGTCGACTGTGGTGCCTGAATGACACCGGAGCAGGCCGCCGCGGCCAGCAAGCCAGTCGTGCTCGACCTCGGCGACGCGTTCAGCCGGGACCCGGTCACGTTGCGCCGGGCCCGGTTGCTCGGCATCTCCGGCTGGGCCTTCTACATCGGTGGTCGGGCCGGCGCCCTCGGCGATGTGCGGGCCGAGACGGCCGCCGCCGCTCTCGGCTTCATCGCCCCGGACGCGGTCGCCGACGGTTGGGACGCCGCAGGCCGGGTCGTGCCCCCGTTCGAGGTGGCCGCCGCGAGCCTCGCCGAGTGCTGTCGGTGGGGGGCGCAGCAGCTCGGCGCTCTGCCCGGCACCGAGCGCCTGGCGACACTCGTCGAGCGGGCGGTGGTCGCCGCGGACGCCAGCGGGATGCCGCTCTTCGCCGCGTGGCGGGCCATGCCCCTGCCGGACCTCTCCCCGGGCTCCCGCACCGCAGCCGGGCTGCGGCTGCTCCGCGAACACTTCACCGGCGCCTACCTGTTGGCGGTGCGCGCCGCCGGGATGACCCCACTGGAGGCCGTGCTGTCCGGGCCCGAGGGGGAGGCCGGGGCGGTGGCCTGCGGCTGGTCGCCTCCGTACCCGCCGATCGGGCCGCTGGTGCGTCGACGACTCTGGGCGGAGGCCGTGACCAACAGACTGGCCGCGCCGGCGTTCACGGCCCTCGGCCCCGCCGACGGCAACGAGTTGGTCGAGTTGCTGCACCGCACCCGGGCCCACCTCGCCTGAGCCTCCCGCCAGCGAAAAATGGGCGGCGCCCGACGAGGTCGGCTGCCAGGATGTTCTGCCGTGACTCTTCCCGCTGGTTGGACAACGCGCAGGCCCACCCTCGACGACGTGCCCGCGATCCTGGCGGTGGTGCACGCCGCCGACACCTTCGCCATCGGCCATCCCGACTTCGACGCCGAGGACGTCGCCGCGTCACTGACCGCCCCCTACTTCGACCCGGACCGGGATTCCTGGCTGGCGGTCGACCCGGAGGGCGATGTGGTCGGCTGGGCGACGGTGGACAACCCCACCGGGGTCGGCCGGGAGTTCGTGGAGATCTACGTCGACCCGGTACGCGCCGCGACCGTCCGGGCGCCGCTGCTGGCCCGACAACTGGACCGGGTCGCCGAGCGCGCCGCCGACCGGGGGCTGCCGTCGCTCACCGTCCGTTGCGCGGTCTTCGCGCCGGAACGTGACTGGGAACGGAGCCTGCGCGACGTCGGGTTCACCCTGGTCAAGAGGTACGTCCGGATGAGCGGGCCGCTGACCGACCTGCCCGAGCAGCCCGCCGGGCCCTCCGGTGTGACGGTGCGGCAGGTACGCCCCGACGACGAGGCCGACCTGCGGGAGTTCCACCGCATCACCGAGACCGCCTTCGCCGACACCGCCGATCACGAGCCGGTGTCGTACGAGCGGTGGCGGGCCCGGATCGGTGACCTGAACGCCTGGGACGAGTGGTTCGTCGCCGAGGTGGACGGGGTGCCGGTCGGCGCGTTGCAGTCCTCGGACCAGGCGCTCGACCAGCAGCAGGGCTGGGTGAAGAGCCTGTCGGTGCTGTCCGCGTACCGTCGCAGGGGTGTGGGTGCGGCGCTGCTGCGCCGCGCCTTCGCCCGCTACGCCGAGAAGGGGCGGCAGTCCGTCGGACTGGGTGTGGACCTCACCAACCCGACCGCCCCGCTGTCGTTGTACGAGTCGGTGGGCCTGCGCGAAACCCTGTGGATCGACATGTACGAGCTTTCCGTTCCGGCCGCCGGTGTGTGATTGACGACCCCGGTCGGGCCCGACCGACGATCCGGTCGACGGCGGTAGCAGACTGGGAGCGTGCGATACGCGCTGCTACGCCGATGCGGTGCCGGTGGGGCGGGACCGCAGCTCGGTGACGTAGTCGTCCGGGGCGCCCGCCTTCTCGGCGGCGTTCGCGATCTCGGACAGATACCACGAGGTCGGAAGGCCGCCCTCGTACCCGTTGAAGACGTAGATCCACGCGGTCACGTCCCCGTCGAGGGTGGAGACCCGGACGTGCAGCTTGCGGTACGTGCCGGCGGTCACCCCCTCGAGCTCGTCGAGCTGACCCGCGTCGTAGGGGTGGATGTCGTAGAGCGCCACGAAGACCCGGTCACCGGGAGACTCGACCAGGGTGCTCACCGCGCCCTCCCAGCCGATCACGTCAGCCCCGGCGAAGGTCAGCCGCCAGCCTTCCAGCCAGCCGGTGCCCACCATCGGCGAATGCGGACAGTAGGCGCGCATCCGGGCGGGATCGAGATTTGAGCCGTAGGCGGCGTGATGACGCACGGCGATGACGATAGCCCGGCGGACGGGTGGGGGAGAATACGACAGTGCGTGTCGAATGCGCTCAGGAGAAGAAAGTCACTGTGAGCATGGACGAAGGGCGAACGCTGTGAGCCGGATCGTGATCATCGGTGGGGGGCCGGCCGGGTACGAGGCGGCTCTGGTCGCCGCCCAGCTGGACGCCGATGTCACAGTGGTGGAGGCCGACGGTGCCGGTGGAGCATGTGTGCTCTCCGACTGTGTGCCGTCGAAGACCTTCATCGCCAGCTCCCAAGTGGTGACCGGTTACCGGGACACCGAGGAGTTCGGGGTGCACTCGGACGGCCTGGAGGCGGTCACCGTCGACGCCCGGGCGGTGCACGAGCGGGTCAAGCGGCTGGCGTTGGCGCAGTCCGCCGACATCCACGCCAAGCTGCTCAAGGCGGGCGTCACCTTCGTGGCCGGCACCGCGCGGCTCGGCGAGGATTCCCTCGGGCACACCCACCGGGTCGTCGTCACCCCCGCCGACGGGGGCGAGGAATACTCCATCGCCGCGTCGACAGTGCTGGTGGCCACCGGCTCGACACCCCGCCAGTTGCCCACCGCCGTACCGGACGGTGAGCGCATCCTGACCTGGCGCCAGGTGTACGACCTGCCGGAGCTGCCCGAGCACCTGATCGTGGTCGGCTCCGGTGTGACCGGCGCGGAGTTCGCCAGCGCGTACCTGGCGATGGGGGTCCAGGTCACCCTGGTCTCCAGCCGGGACCGGGTGATGCCGCACGAGGACGCCGACGCCGCGTCCGCCATCGAGCGGGTGTTCCGCAACCGGGGCATGGAGATCCTCAACAACTCCCGGGCCGACGCGGTCCGGCGTACCGCCGACGGTGTCGAGGTGGAGCTCTCCGACGGCCGCAAGGTGACCGGTTCGCACGCGCTGATCACGGTCGGGTCGATCCCGAACACGGCCAACCTGGGCCTCGCCGAGTACGGGGTGGAGCTGGGCCGGGGCGGCTACGTGACAGTCGACCGGGCCTCCCGGACCAACGTGCCCGGCATCTACGCCGCCGGCGACTGCACGGGCGTGCTGCTGCTGGCCAGTGTCGCCGCCATGCAGGGCCGGATCGCCATGTGGCACGCGCTCGGCGAAGCGGTTCGCCCGCTGCGGCTGCGGACCGTCGCGGCGAACGTCTTCACCGACCCGGAGCTGGCGACCGTGGGTGTTTCGCAGGACGAGGTGGACGCGGGCAAGGTGCCGGCCCGGCAGGTGATGCTGCCGCTGTCCGGAAACGCCCGGGCCAAGATGGACGACCTCTCGGACGGCTTCGTGAAGCTGTTCTGCCGGCCGGCGAGCGGTCAGGTGATCGGCGGTGTGGTGGTCGCCCCGAAGGCCAGCGAGCTGATCCTGCCCATCACCATGGCGGTGGAGAACAACCTGACGGTCAACGAGCTGGCCCAGACCATCACCATCTACCCGAGCCTCTCCGGCTCGATCACCGAAGCAGCACGCCAGCTGATGCTCCACGAGCTGGAGTGACCCGCCGGGTCTGGGTTACCGCCACCGTGGCCAGGACGGCTACCTCGGTGAGGATGAGGAGGCGTTCGGCCAGGCCGATGAGCATTCGGTCGCCGGGGTAGGCGGACCAGATCATCGCCGCCGCCAGGGCGAGGCTGAGCAGGACGAGGGTTCGTAGCGTCCGGGCGGCGGGGGTCAGGGCCGGCCGGCGGGCGAGCAGCCAACCGCTGACCGGGAGTGCCAGGAAGGCGACGACCGAGGCGTACCGGTGCAGGTAGGCGGCGGTGGTCATGGCGGTGCCCGGCTCGTTGGTCGGCACCACGGCGGCCAGCAGCAGTCCACCCACCCATGCGCCGAGCAGCAGCTCGGCCGTTCGAGCCGAGCGCGATCGGGGTGGGTCGGCGCGGCGCAGCCCGTACAGCAGCGCCACAGTGGCGAGCGCAAGCACCACCATGGCGACGTCGATGACGCCGCCTCGGTCGGAGACCGCGAAGTCGCTGATGGTCAATGCCCACGGGTTGAGGTCGTCGTTGACTTCGAGGTGGCCGATCACGGTGAGCAGCGCCGCCAGGGCGATCCCGCCCAGGGCCAGCAGGCCGGTACTCCGGGTAACAGGCATGCCTCAGCCTGTCGCCGCGGGCACCCCAGCCGAATCCGGGACAGCCACCGAAATCGTCCCCCGGGACCACCCCTAGAGGCAACGGCGTCATTGGTCCCGTGCGGCGGCAAGCTCCGAGCCCTGAGTTGACCTACACCAGGTCAAGCGACGTTCAGGTGGATGTTCCCGATGCGGGCGACGATGTCGAGGTGACCGCCCAGGCCGGTGACGTAGGCGCGGAGGGTTTCCAGGCTGGTGTGCTCGCCATTCTCGATCTGGCTGATCCTCGCCTGGGACAACCCCGCCGCTTCAGCTAGTTGGGTCTGCGTCATCCCCAGCTGCTTGCGGATCTCTGCCAGCTGCGCGCCGCTGACCGATGCCAGCATCTGCTCACGCTGCTGAGCCCGCCGGGCAGCCCGGTCCGGATGTTCCCAGGACGGATCGAGCTCCCGGGCCTTCGCCTTGACGTCCCGCCAGTCAGCTCCACCGGTCATCTTTGCGTTTCCTTCAGGCTGGAGAGGTGCTCCTGGAAGCGGTCATCCGCCAACGGCACCGCCGTCTTGTACCACATGCAGTCGATATAAGCACAGCTTATACCCGTTGGTCTGGCGACACTCAGTCGATGGGGACTTTGACGACTGCGGCGGCGGCGCGGGCGTGGCGAGCGCTGACCAGCGTCATCGCCCATCCGGCTGCGGCGAACCCGCCTGCGGCGGCGGTGGCGATGATGGCCAACCGCCAGGCCGACTCGGTGAGAGCGGTGCCGCCCAGGTGCCCGACCATCGCGCCGTAGGTGGCCCAACCCAGCGCGGCGACCGCCTCGTAGAGCACGAACAGGCGGTACGGGTAGCGGCTGCGCCCGGCCGAGAAGCAGGCCGCCATCCGGCCGCCGGGCACGAACCGGCAGAGCAGGATGACCAGCGGCCCGGGTTGTCGCAGCCCCTGGGTGACCCGACTGGCCACTCGGCGGGCGCGGCTCAGCTCGGCGTGCCGGGGTGGCCGCCGGTCCGGTGCGCTGCGCCCGAGCAGGTAGCAGGCCAGGTCGCCGGCGAACACGCCGAGCGCGCCGACGGCGATGGTGACCGGCAGGCTGAGCCCGCCGTAGACGGTGAGGGCGCCACTGGTGATCATGACGATCTGGGTGGGGATCACCGGCACGAAGGCGTCCGCGATCAGCAGAGCGAGCAGCACCAGGTACGCCCACGTCGGCGATGCGACGTCAGTCAGTAGTTCGGGCACGCCTGCCACCTCGCCGGATGCGGCCGATTGGGTGTCTTGAGCCTGACGGCGTGTCCGCCGTCACCGTGGACGGCCCTGGCCCGTCGTGACCGTCGACACGGCCAGGCCACCCAGGTACAACGAGGCGAACCGGCCTCGGGTGACGGGTCCGGTGGCCGTCCCAACCGTCCCGGAGCGGTCGGCGGATCGGCGTTCGTCGGCGTACCGTTGTCGGCGCGGCCACGCCCGTCGGGTCCCCCGTTCCTGACGTTTCGGGCCGCCAGGGCCGCCGGCGGGTCCCGCGCCGGCGGCCCACCCCCTGCCCGCTCTCCCACTGTCGTAATTCAGGTGCGTCCTGGACCGCCTGAGACGTAGCATCGCGGCATGCGCAGTGCGGTAGTGGTGACCACGACGCCGGGTGTCCCCGGCGCGCCGCTCTGACGTAACCACCGTCGACCAGGCCCCGGGGCGATCCGCCCCGGATGGCCGCGCGGCGTTCGGTGTCCAGGTCGCCTCCGGGTCGTACCCGATCCAGGAGCCCGACATGATCGACCACCGCAGACTCGGCCGTGAGCTGGACCTCTTCGTCTCCGATCCGCTGGCCGGCGCCGGCCTGCCGATCTGGCTGCCGGCCGGCGCCGCCGCCCGGCACGCCGTCGAGGAGTACGTCCGGGAGTTGGAGCGTCGCTCCGGCCACCAGCACGTCTACTCGCCGCCGCTGGGCAAACGCGAACTCTTCGAACTCTCCGGGCACCTCGGCTACTTCGCCGACGACATGTTCCCGCCGATGCGGCTCAGCGCCGACGACGAGTTCGTGCTCCGACCGGCGCTCTGCCCGCACCACGCGCTGGTGTTCCGGGCTCGGGGCCGCTCCTACCGGGAGTTGCCGCTGCGGATCGCGGAGCTGGGCGGGATGTACCGCTCGGAGCGCTCCGGGGTGCTCGGTGGGCTGTCCCGGGTACGCGCCATCTCGCTCAACGACGCGCACACCTTCTGCGCACCCGAACAGGTGGGCGCGGAGGTCGCGGAGATCCTCGGGCTGATCCGTGCCGCGCACGCCGCGCTCGGCGTCCGACCGGCCGGGCTCCGGCTGTCGTTGCGCGGGCCGGGCGAGAAGTACGTCGGCGACGACGCGCAGTGGGCCCGCGCGGAGGACCTGCTCCGCGCCGCGCTGGCCGGGATGGCGTACGTCGAGGCGCCCGGGGAGGCCGCCTTCTACGGACCGAAAATCGACATTCAGATCGTGGACGCGGCCGGCCGGGAGTCGACCATCTCCACCATCCAACTCGACTTCGACAAACCCGAGCGGTTCGACCTGTCGTACACCGGTGCCGACGGCAACCGGCATCGGCCGGTCATGCTGCACCGCAGCCTGGTCGGCAGCATGGAGCGGCTGTTCGCGTACCTCATCGAGGTGCACGAGGGCGCCTTCCCGGCCTGGTACGCACCCGTCCAGCTGGTGTTGCTGCCGGTCGACGACGGTCAGGCGGACGCGGCGGCGGACCTGGCCCGGCGGGCCGCCGACGCCGGCCTGCGGGTCGAGGTCGACGCCGCCGGCTCGCTGGGTTCGCGGATCCGGGACGCCGCCCGCCGCCGCGTCCCGTACCTCGGGGTGTTGGGTGCCCGGGAGGCCGCCGATGGTCGTCTCGCGCTGCGCCTGCGCGGCGGCCGTGCCCTGGACCCGATGCCCGCCGAAGCCGCGCTCGCCCTGATCGGCGGGCAGGTCGCCGCTCGCGCGACCGACCTGCTGCCGTCGGACTGACCCGCCCACCGATCGTCTCGCGCGCACGGCCGCCCGACCTCAGACCGACGCCGGTTGGGCGGCCGGTTCCTCGTCGACCACCGCACCGGTGAACTGGGAGCGGTAGAGCCGGTGGTACGCGCCATGGGCGGCGAGCAACTGCTCGTGGGTGCCCTGTTCGACGATCCGGCCGTTCTCCATCATCAGGATCAGGTCGGCGTCCCGGATGGTGGAGAGCCGGTGCGCGATGACGAAGCTGGTCCGGTCCGAACGCAGCGCGGCCATCGCCCGCTGGAGCAGCACCTCGGTGCGGGTGTCCACCGAGCTGGTGGCCTCGTCGAGGATCAGCAGGGACGGTTCGGCGAGGAACGCGCGGGCGATGGTGATGAGCTGCTTCTCGCCGGCGCTGACGTTGCTGCCCTCCTCGTCGATGACCGTGTCGTAGCCGTCGGGCAGGCTGCGCACGAACCGGTCCACGAAGGTGGCCCGGGCCGCCACGAGGATCTCCTCCTCGGTGGCGTCCGGCCGCCCGTAGGCGATGTTGTCCCGGATGGTGCCGCCGAAGAGCCAGGTGTCCTGGAGCACCATGCCGATCCGGCCGCGCAGGTCGTCGCGGCGCATCGTCGTGATGTCCACACCGTCGAGCGTGATCCGGCCGGCGTCCAGCTCGTAGAAGCGCATGACCAGGTTGACCAGCGTGGTCTTGCCGGCGCCGGTCGGGCCGACGATGGCCACCGTGTGCCCCGGCTCGGCGACCAGCGACAGGTCGTCGATCAGCGGCTTGTCCGCCTCGTAGCGGAACGAGACGTGCTCGAACTCGACCCGACCGTGCGGGTCGGCGACCCGGGCGGGTTCGACCGGGTCGGGCGTCTGCTCGTCGGCGTCGAGCACCGCGAACACCCGCTCGGCCGAGGCCACCCCGGACTGGAGCAGGTTGGCCATCGACGCGAGCTGGGTGAGCGGCTGGGTGAACTGGCGGGAGTACTGGATGAACGCCTGCACGTCGCCGAGGCTCATCGTCCCGGAGGCGACCCGCAGCCCGCCGACCACAGCGATCGCCACGTAGCTCAGGTTTCCGATGAACATCATCGACGGCATGATGATCCCGGAGACGAACTGCGCCCCGAAGCTGGCGCGGAACAACTCGTCGTTCTTCGCGTGGAACGCGGCCTCCACCTCACGCTGCCGGCCGAAGACCTTCACCAGCTCGTGACCGGTGTACGCCTCCTCGATCTGACCGTTCAGCTCACCGGTGTGCGTCCACTGGGCGATGAACTGCTTCTGCGAGCGTTTGGCGATGCGCTGGGTGACCAGCACCGACAGGGGCACCGCGACCAGGGCCACCAGGGCCAGCAGCGGCGAGATCCAGAACATCACGGCCAGCACGCCGACCACGGTCAGCAGCGAGGTGAGTAGCTGGCTGAGGGTCTGTTGGAGGCTGGTGGAGATGTTGTCGATGTCGTTGGTGACCCGGCTCAGCAGCTCGCCGCGCGGCTGCCGGTCGAAGTAGGGCAGCGGCAGCCGGTTGAGCTTCTCCTCCACCTCGGCGCGCAGCCGCAGCACGGTGCGCTGGACCACACCGTTGAGCAGCCAGCCCTGCCACCAGGAGAGCAGGCTCGCGGCCAGGTACAGGCCGAGGGCCAGCAGCAGCACCCGCTTCAGGGCGTTGAAGTCGATGCCCGTCCCGGGCACCACGTCCATCCGCGCCAGCATGTCGGCGAAGCTGTCGTTGCCGCTGGCCCGGGCCGCGGCAACGGCCTGGTCGGCGGTGGTGCCGGCGGGCAGTTGCCGGCCGATCACGCCCGTGAAGATCAGGTCGGTGGCGTGGCCGAGGATCTTCGGCCCGGCGACGCTGAACCCGACGCTCACCACCGCGAGCGTGATGATCGCGGCCAGGTGCAGCCGGTGTGAGCGCAGTCGGCCGAGCAACCGGCGGGCCGAGGGCCCGAAGTTCATCGACTTCTCGGCGGGCATCCCGGCGCTCATCCATCCCGGGCCACCGCGCTGACCGCCGGGTGGCAGCCGCTTCGGCGTCGCCCCGCCACCGCCGGTCTCCGGCGCGGTTTCCCCGCCGGGTCCCCCGCTGGGTTGCTGCGCGGTCTCATCCGGTGTCCGTCCGTCGCCGGCCGGCTTTTGACTGGGTACGGCCGGGGTACGCGTGTTGTCGGGCTCGCTCATGCCGCCACCTCCGCCGTCTGCTGGGAGGCCACGATCTCGGCGTACGTCGGGCAGGTCTCCAACAACTCGGTGTGTCGTCCCACTCCGACGACCCCTCCGTCCTCAAGAACGATGATCTGGTCGGCGTCGATGATCGTGGAGACCCGTTGGGCGACGATCACGACTGCGGACTGCGCGGTGACCTGACGCAGTGCCGCTCTCAGCCGCGCGTCGGTGCCCAGGTCGAGCGCGGAGAACGAGTCGTCGAAGAGGTAGATCTCCGGTTGCCGGACCAACGCCCGCGCGATGGCCAGGCGCTGCCGCTGTCCACCGGAGACGGTGGTGCCGCCCTGGGCGATCGGTGCTTCCAGACCGCCCGGCATCTGGGCCACGAAGTCCCGGGCCTGGGCGATCTCCAACGCCGTCCACAGTTCCTCGTCGGTGGCGTCGGGGTTGCCGTACCGCAGGTTGCTGGCGACCGTCCCGGTGAACAGGTACGGCCGCTGCGGCACCAGGCCGATCCGCCGCCACAGCTCGTCCGGTGCCAACTCCCGCACGTCCACCCCGTCGACCAGCACCGCGCCCCCGGTGACGTCGACCAGGCGGGGAATCAACGACAGCAGCGTCGTCTTGCCGGCGCCGGTGCTGCCGATGATCGCCGTGGTGGTGCCCGGGGTGGCCCGGAAGGAGATGTCCCGAAGCACCGGGTCGACCGCGCCCGGATATTGGAAGCGCACCCCGCGCATCTCCAACTCGGCCCGGGTAGGCAGGTCGGTGACCGGCTCGGCGGCGGGGACCACCGAGGAGTCGGTGTCCAGCACCTCGGTGATCCGCTCGGCGCAGACCGCGGCCCGGGGCACCATCATCAGCATGAAGGTGGCCATCATCACGGCCATCAGGATCTGCATCAGGTATTGAAGGAACGCGGTGAGCGCGCCGACCTGGATGGCGCCGGAGTCCACGCGCTGTGCGCCGAACCAGAGCACCGCCACGCTGGAGACGTTCAGCACCAGCATGACCACCGGGAAGATCAACGCCATCAGCCGGCCGGTCCGCAGCGCGGTGGCGGTCAGGTCGGCGTTGGCGACGCCGAAGCGGTCCGTCTCGTACGGCTCGCGGACGAACGCGCGGACCACCCGGATGCCGGTGATCTGCTCGCGCAGCACCCGGTTGACCGTGTCGATCCGGGTCTGCATGAGCCGGAAGCCCGGCACCATCCGGCGGATGATCGCACCGAGCGTGATGGCCAGCACCGGCACGCTGACCAGCATCAGCCAGGACAGCCCGATGTCCTCGCGCAGCGCCATGAACACGCCGCCGACGCTCATGATCGGCGCCGCGACGAGCATCGTGCAGCTCATCAGCACGAGCATCTGTACCTGTTGCACGTCGTTGGTGTTGCGGGTGATCAGCGACGGCGCACCGAACCGGGCCACCTCGCGGGCGGAGAAGCGGTTGACGTGCCCGAACAGCCTGGCGCGTACGTCCCGGCCGAAGCCCATCGCGACCCGCGCGCCGAGGTAGACCGCGGCGATCGAACAGACGATCTGGATGAGGCTGACCAGCAGCATCCACCCGCCGGTGCGCACGATGTAGTCGGTGTCGCCGCGCGCCACGCCCTGGTCGATGATGTCGGCGTTGAGGCTGGGCAGGTAGAGCGAGGCCATGGTGCCCACGAACTGGAGCAGCACCACCGCCAGCAACGGTCGTTGGTAGGTGCGCAGTTGGCTGCGCAACAGTCGGATCAGCACGCCGGATCCTTCGGTTCGGTAGGGCGTCCGGTCATCCGCGGGTCGTCCCCGCTGCCGATGACCTCCAACAGGAACTCGCGGATCACCTGGGCCTTCACCGGGTCGGCGTCGACCGAGGTGAGCGGGCGTCCGGAGTGCATCAGTGCGCTGAGTGCGGACACTCGCTCCCGCCCGGCGGGGGTGAGGGCGAGTCGGACGCTGCGTCGGTCGCTGTCGTCGCGTTGCCGCTCGACGAGCCCTTCCCGGGCCAGCGTGTCCACGATGCCGGTGAGGGTCGCCGGGCGCACGAAGCCTTTCTCGGCGACCTCCCGGTGGGGCAGCTCGCCGTGTCGGGCGAGTGTCATCAGGGTGACCATGCCGGCCTGGGTGAGGCCGTGCTCCTCGGCGAGGTAGCGGTTCCACCGCTGCCCGACCAGGTGCCCGGCCACCACCAGCAGTCGGCCGAGCGGCACGTCCTGGAGGGTCACGAGTTCCACGACGGGTAGATTAGCTCCCTGATAGTCAGGGCCCAAACGAAATTGCCGCAGCAGTGGTGACGAACACGATCTGCAGGACCGTGCGCTGTGCGAGCGGGGTGACGAGACGCCCGGCGAGGGTGAGCCTCCGGCGGGCGGCCGAGACGTTGGCCGGGAACATCGCCAGCATGAGCAGGGCGAGCCCGGCCGCCGCCACCCGGGCGGTCGCCGGGATCAGCAGGCCGACCGCGCCGACCAGCTCCAGCACGCCGGTGAGCGTGACCAGCAGATCCGGGCGGGGCAGCCGCGGCGGGACCATCGCGATCAGGTCCGCTCGGCGCTGACCGACGAAGTGCGCGACGGCGGTCAGCGCGAACATCACGGCCAGCCCGACCCGTAGTGCGGGATGCCAACCATCAAGTGCGGAGATGCCGGCCAGGCCGGCGAGTCGGGCCAGCGCGGTGCCGACGACCAGAGCGATCAGGGGTGCCATCGAAAACCTCCTCGGGGAAACTTGTCAGTGACAAGATTGCGCGCCGGAGGAGCATCTTGTCAATGACAAGATAGGATTGGGGCATGACCGAGACGCGTGCGTACCATCACGGCGACCTGCGCCGCGCCCTGCTCGCCGCAGCCCTGGAGGCCATCGAGGAGGTCGGGCCCGCCGCGCTGAGTCTGCGCGACCTCGCCCGTCGGGCCGGTGTCTCGCACGCCGCGCCCGCGCACCACTTCGGCGACAAGGCGGGCCTGCTCACCGCGCTTGCCGCCCAGGGCTTCGATCTGCTGGCGCAGAAGCTCATCGACGCGGACGACGTGCTGGAGGCTGGCGTCGCGTACGTCGATTTCGCCGTCACGCACCGCGCGTACTTCGAGGTGATGTTCCGGCCCGAGCTCTACCGGGCCGACGACGCCGAGTTGATCGCGGCCCGGGAGCGCTCCGGCGCCGCGCTCCGTTCCGGGGTGGCCACCCTGCCCACCGGTGGCGCCCCCGGTGACACCGACCGGGACGCGCTCGCCGCCTGGTCGATCGCCCACGGCTTCGCCACCCTCTGGCTGGCCGGCGCGCTGCCCGAGCGGGTGGGCGACGACCCCCGCAAGGCAGCCCGCGAAGTCCTCCGCCGCCTGGCCACCTGAGGGCGCGGTGCCCCCGCCGGCCTCGGCCTTTCTCGGTCGATCATGAAGTTAGTGCCACGACACGCCGGGTGGTTTCTAAGGTTCAGTGCAACTGATCTTGGTTGTGCTGGGGGTGTTGGTGGCCAGGCCGGGTGTGTTGACGTTCGGGCATCGGCAGGTGTTGGAGCATCTGTGGGGTGCGGGTCGGCGCATT
>NZ_JAGPYA010000087.1:0-20948 GCF_018070245.1 Micromonospora sp. M61
CGCCGACGGGGCGTACTTCCCGTTGACTCCCGTGGAGCTGGCCGAGGCCCTGGAGCGGTTCATCACCGAGTACGGCGTGGGGCTGGTCGGCGGCTGCTGCGGCACCACCCCGGAGCACATCCGGGTGCTGTCCGAGCGGTTGCACGGCGTCACCGCCCCGGCTCGTGAGCCCCGGCACGAGGCGGGTGTCTCCTCGGTCTACCACCCGGTGCCGTTCGCCCAGGACGCGTCGGTGCTGATGGTGGGGGAGCGGACCAACGCCAACGGCTCGAAGGCGTTCCGGGATGCGATGCTCGCCGGCGACTGGCGGGCCTGTGTGGAGATCGCCCGCAGTCAGGCCCGCGACGGCTCGCACCTGCTCGACCTGTGCGTGGACTACGTCGGCCGCGACGGCACGCAGGACATGCGCGAGTTGGCCGGCCGGTTCGCCACCGCGTCGACGCTCCCGATCATGTTGGACTCCACCGAGCCGAACGTGGTGGAGGCCGGTCTGGAGATGCTCGGCGGCCGGTGCGTGGTCAACTCGGTGAACTTCGAGGACGGCGACGGTCCCGACTCCCGGTACGCGCGGGTGATGCCGATCGTCCGCGAGCACGGCGCGGCGGTGGTGGCGCTGCTCATCGACGAGGAGGGGCAGGCGCGTACCCAGGAGTGGAAGGTTCGGGTCGCGGCGCGGCTGATCGACGACCTGACCGGCCGGTGGGGCCTGGACCGCTCGGACATCCTCATCGACGCGCTGACCTTCCCGATCGCCACCGGCCAGGAGGAGACCCGCCGCGACGGCATCGAGACGATCGAGGCGATCCGGGAGATCACCCGCCGCTACCCGGGCGTCAACTTCACGCTGGGCATCTCGAACATCTCCTTCGGGCTCAACCCGGCCGCCCGGCAGGTGCTCAACTCGGTGTTCCTGCACGAGTGCGTGCAGGTCGGGCTGACGTCGGCGATCGTGCACGCCAGCAAGATCCTGCCGATGTCGAAGATCCCCGAGGAGCAGCGCGAGGTCGCCCTGGACCTGGTCTACGACCGGCGCCGCGAGGGGTACGACCCGGTGCAGCGTTTCCTGGAGCTGTTCGAGGGTGTCGACGTGACCAGCGCCCGGGCCAGCCGGGCGCAGGAGTTGGCGGCGCTGCCGCTGGACGAGCGGCTCAAGCGGCGGATCATCGACGGTGAGCGCAACGGCCTGGAGGCCGACCTGGACGAGGCGATGGCCGGCGGCCGGTCCCCGCTGTCGATCATCAACGACATCCTGCTGGACGGCATGAAGGTGGTCGGTGAGCTGTTCGGCTCGGGCCAGATGCAACTGCCGTTTGTGCTCCAGTCCGCCGAGGTGATGAAGACCGCCGTGGCGTACCTGGAGCCACACATGGAGACCGCGGAGGACGGCGGCAAGGGCCGCATCGTGCTCGCCACCGTGCGCGGCGACGTGCACGACATCGGTAAGAACCTGGTCGACATCATCCTGTCCAACAACGGCTACGAGGTGGTGAACATCGGCATCAAGCAGCCGATCAGCGCCATCCTGGACGCCGCCGAGCAGCACCGCGCCGACGCGATCGGCATGTCCGGGCTGCTGGTCAAGAGCACGGTCATCATGAAGGAAAACCTCGCCGAGATGGCCACGCGCGGGGTCGCGGAGCGCTGGCCCGTCCTGCTGGGTGGGGCGGCGCTGACCCGCGCGTACGTCGAGGACGACCTGCGGTCGATGTTCCCCGGGCAGGTGCACTACGCCCGGGACGCCTTCGAGGGGTTGTCCCTGATGGACAAGGTGATGACCGCCAAGCGTGGCGGCGCGCCGGTGATCGACCCGGAGCGGGAAGCGGCGCTCGCGGCGCGGCGGGCCCGCCGGGAACGGCAACGGTCCATGGTCAGCGAGTCCCTGCCGGAGCTGCACGACTCCTCGACCCGCTCCGACGTGGCAGTGGACGTGGCCGTGCCCACCCCGCCGTTCTTCGGCACCCGGGTGATCAAGGGCGTGCCGATGGCCGACTACGCGGCGCTGCTCGACGAGCGGGCCACCTTCCGTGGGCAGTGGGGGCTGAACGGCGCCCGAGGCGGCAACGGTCCGTCCTATGACGAGCTGGTGGAGACCGAGGGCCGGCCGCGTCTGCGTTACTGGCTGGACCGGTTGATCGCCGACCAGGTGCTGGAGGCAGCCGTGGTGTACGGCTACTTCCCCGCGTACTCCGAAGGCAACGACCTGGTGGTGCTCGACGAGAACGGGCACGCGGAGCGCGCCCGGTTCTCGTTCCCCCGCCAGCGCCAGGAGCGGCGGCTCTGCCTGGCGGACTTCTTCAAGCCCAAGGGCGACCAGCTCGATGTGGTCGCGTTGCAACTGGTCACCGTGGGCCAGCCGGTCAGCGAGTACGCGGCGAAGCTGTTCGCCCGCAACGAGTACCGCGACTACCTGGAGGTGCACGGCCTGTCCGTGCAGCTCACCGAGGCGCTCGCGGAGTACTGGCACCGGCGCATCCGGGCGGAGATGACCCTGCCCGACGGCCGTCCGCTGGGCCACGACGACCCGACGGACCTGGCCGGTCTGCTGCGCAACGACTACCGGGGCTGCCGGTACGCGTTCGGCTACCCGGCCTGCCCTGACCTGGAGGACCGGGCGAAGATCGTGGACCTGCTCGGATCGGAGCGGATCGGGGTCGAGCTGTCCGAGGAGTTCCAGTTGATGCCGGAGCAGGCCACCGACGCGATCGTGGTCCACCACCCGGAAGCCAGCTACTTCAACGCCAAGTGACGGGCGCAAGGTCGCTGACCTGCAATTACGGTCGTCCCGAGGGCCCTCGAACCATGATCACGCCGTCTCCAGGCCGTCAACGGCTTCCGGGACGTCCTCGGCGGCCTGGTCCTCACCGAAGGCCGCATCAATGGCCCGGCGCGTGCGGTCCTCCCTGGTAGGGAGGAGACGTCGCTACTACTACACGTGGCCCCCGAGCTGATCCGAGCAGGCAATGAAACCGCGGACTGGACGGCCGACCAGCGGCCGCACCTGCTCACGCTCGGAATGACTGCCTACACCACCAGCGACGTCATCGGCCGACCCCTCGCTCGGCACCGCCGAGAACGGCAAAGCTCCTCTAGACAGCCTCACCCGATCGTTTGGCGAACATCAGGTGGAGCCTTGGCCTCTGACCGGGCCGGCCGGACTGCCGGCGATGTCGGGTCTCAGGATGTAGGTGACAGACCAGTCTCGGGACGTGGGTGACACGTGCGGCCAGCTCTGGCAGTCGGTCATTGTTGTCGCGCGGGCACCTGACGCCGTCGGTCTGCGCCCAGCACTAGCGGTGCTGGTCAACGGCCCACAGAAGATCGGTGATGGCAAACCCCGGTAGCTCGAGTTCAGCTGCCGGGGTGACTTGGAACGTCCCACCCAACGCCTCCGGTGTCCAACCAGCGCTCAGCCCGTAACAGACAAGAACGCGTACGTCCGCAGCTGTCGGGAACGGATACGTTTCCCCACTGCCGTGCACGTCGGTCTCGACGTACGGATAGCCAGAGGCAACGGTGGGTGCTGAGGAGGGCAGCTCGGTCAGGTCGACCTGTAGGACGTGACCGTTTTTTCCTGCACCCCACACGCGGAGCCTTATGCAGCGGTGCAGACGACCGTCCGGGTCAGATGCGGATCGGATGTCGGCCTTCCAGGTGAACTCCCGGCCGTCGATGTGTAGCTTGCGTAGCCTCGACCTCATCCGCCCATGCTTCCAGCCAGGCGATCACTGCAATGCCCTCACCCCGATGACCGGCTGTCGCCTAGCAGTCCTGCAGGACGCGCTCCACGTCCGCGCCTGCATGGATGACCCACTGCGTCGGCGCGAAGTTCCTCGGGAAGGTGGTGCCGCTGCCCTTCGTGGGCGAGCAGGGTGGCACAGCCAGGTGGGAGCACAGCCGCATCCGCGAGCCCGATGAACCCGACGAGCATGTCGAGACCGCGGGCGCACGGCCGCCACCTCGGCGCTAGTCAGATCGACAGGGGTCATGTCTATAATCCTCGCCATGAAAAAGTTGAAAATTGCTAGTGGAGTTGGCGCCGCGCTCGCCACGGTTCTCCTCGTCGGAGGGATGGCGACCCCGGCGCACGCGGCGACTGGACCGGAAATCTGTGGCGGCTCGGAGTACATGCGCATTAAGGCGCACGAATTCCCCAACGGCCGTCTCGTGGTTTCGAAGCACCGGAACAGTAACACCATGTGTGCCGTGACGTTCAATACCGCCGGCACGACGAAATACACCAGAGCGACGCTCGTCAGGGTGCCCGCAGGCGGCGGGGTGACGTACGGATCGAAGGAGGATGCGAACCAATACAGCCAGTACGCCGGGCCGATCTACCTCGCGAACCAGTACCCGAACAACGACTTCTACGCCGAAGGCCAGGTCGGCGGCAACAGCGTTCAGCTCTACTGCACGCTCACATACTGCGGCTAGTTCTAGGACACCATGAGGAGTCCTCACCGGCACGACGAGCTGGTGATGCAGTAGCAGGCGTACCGGGCCGCGATGAAGAGGCCGACCGTCGTCGAAGGTTGAGACGGTCGGCCGCCTGGTCGTCAACTCAGTCCTTGGGCTTCCACCAAGCCGCGAGCAGCCCAACAACGGCGATGTGCCGAGTGGAGCAATTTTCCCTACAGAATCGAACGGCGCGTAGCCGACGATGCGAAAACCCGCAAGGCGCTCGCCGAACTCGGGTACGACATTACTGACCGATTAGCCTACTACTCAGGCTGGGTTAGCGCGGACAGTCCAGAGATGGGAAAATTCTAATTTCGTCTCGTGACCCGGCTTAGGGGGATGTGGCCCAGCATGCTCGCTATGCCTGGAACCAGGCACCTCTGCTAACTGGTCCAGAAATGAACATAAGAAAGGATCTGGCGGGGTCTGCGCCAGTCCGAATCATCTAGGGCTGGGTTTATGTGCAACTCTTCTCGGCTGCCGTCAGGTATAGATAGGTTTGGCCGGCGTCGACACCTGGTTGGAGGGCCACTGCTAAGACGCCTTCTTCAAGCATTCGTGGAACGATCAAGCGATGGACGTGGCGTAAGACCGTTCCCAGGTCAGGCTATGTACCTCGCCGGGCGCGCCACTCCCCTCCCTGAACCGTCTGCGGCAGTGGAGGCAGTGGCACTCAGGAGGGGGAGCCGTCCTGCCGATGGACGTACCGCCCGTAACGATCAGGGCGTCTCCGGGCCGCTCACGATCAATACAACGCCAAGTGGCGGGCGGCTGAGATCTGTTGGTGTGAACGAGTCCGAGACCGTGCCGGGGTTTCGTCGGCCTGGTTGCGGGCAGGCGCTGGTGTGCGCATCAACGTGGAGGAGCCAAGGGCTGCCGAACGGTTCTGGGAAGGGCTGCGGGAGGTCGCTGCTGCCGCGGCCCGGCATCAGGACCCCGACCTGTACCACTCGATCGTCAAGATCGGCAGGGCTGCACTGTCTCAGGGCGTCGAGCTGGTGCCGTCGAGTGGGCTCTTTCTGGTATGCCCTGTGTGTGAGGTCTTGGCAGGTCAACGGTGTGTCAGCGTGCCCAGGCACCCTCTGCAGGACAACGTTCTTCATGCGGAGCGGTCGGAGTTGGCCGAGAAGGCGCTGAGGGGAGAAGTCCCCTTCCCCGATCCGCTTCGCTGACGTCTCCTGCCCGGACCCGCAGCGTGTAACGAGACCGAGCTGCCACCGAGGCATGCTCGGCTCCCGCCGTGCAGCTCGCGGAGCGTTGCGGGCGGAGGCGGTTGACGGTTGGACGGCCGCCAGCGGATGATCCAGCGGTGTGTCGCTCGGCTCGGCGAGCCGGGACGCTGGCCTCAATGGACAACATGATCGCGGTCATGTGGTGGCTTCAGGGGAGCGGATTTCATGAAGTTCCTTCTCACGTCGTCGGGCATCTGTAACCCGAGCATCTCCGATGCGCTCGTCGACCTGCTGGGCAAGCCGATCGCCGAATCCACGGCCCTGTTCATCCCCACCGCGGTCTACCCCTTCCCCGGTGGAGCTGAGAGGGCATGGAAGGCGATCCACGGCCAGGCTTCAATCCCGCTGTCCCAGCTCGGTTGGAAATCCCTGGGGATGTTGGAGCTCACCGCGCTGCCGACCATTCGAGAAGAGAACTGGGTCCCGGCGGTCCGGGAGGCCGATGCCCTCCTCGTCTGGGGCGGCGATGTGCTGTACCTGACCTATTGGCTGCGTCAGTCGGGCCTGGCCGACCTCCTGCCGTCGTTGAGTGACACGGTCTACGTGGGGGTCAGTGCCGGGAGCATCGCGGTCACCCCGTACAACTGCGACGCCGAATTCGACAGTCAATTCGTCCCTGACAGCAGCGACATGGCGCAGGACGCCGATCGGGCGCTGGGGCTGGTGGATTTCACCCTGTACCCCCACCTCAACCATCCGGAGATGGAGGACACCGAGCTGTCCAACATCCAGAAATGGGCGTCCGGAATCCCGGTCCCGACTTACGCCATCGACGACAACACCGCCATCAAGGTGGTCGATGGCACGGTTGAGGTCATCTCCGAAGGCGACTGGAGACTGATCAACCCCTGACCGAGAAAGACATCATGGCCAGTCGATCCGACCTGAGTCATCGAGTTCCGCCTCGCCTTCCTCCTGCTCGGCAATGTCGTCGAGCATGTCGGCCACATCTGCCCATGGTGGCTGCGCCAGTGCGCCAGTGTCCCGATGGAACTCCATCACGCAGCCGTTCCTGCGGCCGCCGTCCATCCACAAGCGTCGACCCTCCAACGCCTCACCGATCGGGTATGGCACGAAGCCGGGCGGGATGAGCCACCCTCCGTCGACCTGAAGGCCGGAATGCGCCCCGTCGGCGTACAACCACCAGGCCCGTAGGTCCGGCGGCAGCGGCCGGCCGACTGCCTCCTGCGCCGCCACGAGGTCGGCCTCAGACGCCGGCGGTCGTAGAGCCGCGCCGCCGCCGGGCAGCTACCCCATTGGATTCGGACGGTTGCGTCGAAAATACCCTTGCCGCGCCGCTCGCCCCACCCCGAGTTGACGCTCTGACTTGCGTATGCCAATAATAGTTGGCATGAGCCAAGGTGAGGTATGGGAGCTGAGTGGTGACCGGCTGGTCGAGGTCCTCGCCACGCTGGCCAGCCCGCACCGATTGCGTGTGCTCGCGGCGTTGGCCGGCGAACGCGCCTACGTCTCACAACTCGCCCGTGACCTGGGCATCAGCCGCGCGCTGCTCCAGGTGCACCTCAAGAAGTTGGAAAAGGCCGGGCTGGTCACCGCGCATCTGGAGTTGTCCGCGGACGGCAAGGCACTCAAGTACTACGAGGCCACCCCGTTCTCACTGCACCTCACGCCCGACGTGGTGGCGGTCGCCGCCACGACCCTGAGCACCGCCGGAGACGGCGACGCCGTACCCAAAGGAAACAGTTAGATGGACATCGCCGCCTCGGTCTTCCTCATCGTCATCGCCGCCGTGGTCATCGCGGCCATCTGGTATGCCGGCGTCCGCAAGCGGGTCGCCGTCTCCGGCGAACTGCAGCGGCAGTACGCGGAGCAGGCCGCCGAAACGCAGCGCCTGCTCGCCGACATGGGCGCGCAGCTGGCCGATCTGAACCGACGCACCGCCGAGATGCACCGCATCCTCAAGGACGCCGAATGACAGCCCTCGGCCTCAGCCCGCCGGTCACGCTGGTCAACGTCCCCAACGCCATCACCGCCGTCCGGACCGCCATCTCGGTGGCGCTCGCCGTGGCGGCGTTGACCCACCGCAGCGTCCACCTGCTCGTCGCCGCATACCTGATCTACTGGATCGGTGACATCCTGGACGGCGCCGCCGCCCGGGCCTTGGGGCAGGAGACGCGCACCGGCGCGGTCTTCGACATCGTCGCCGACCGTGCCTGCACGTCGGCCTGTGCCGCCGCGCTGGTCGTGCTGCGGCCCGCCACCGCCCTGCCGGTCGCGGTGTTTCTCGTCCAGTTCATGGTCATCGACCAGCTGCTGAGCCTGATGTTCCTGCGCTGGCCGCTGCTGAGTCCGAACTACTTCGCCAGCGTCGATCGCCGCATCTACCTGTGGAACTGGTCGCCGCCTGCGAAGGCGTTGAACACCGCCGCGGTGGTGATCCTGGCGATCGTCGCCCCGACGGCCGTGGCCGTCACGTTCGCCCTCGCGATCGCCGCGGTGAAGGTCGTCTCGTTGGTCTGCGCCGCCAAGTTGCCGGCGGGCCTGCCGCACACCCGGCCATGATCGCCGTCCTGGCGGCTGCGGCCGTCGGGGTCCTGTCGGCCTTCCTGCCGTTCACACCGGCCGAGCCGTACCTGATCGCGGCCGTGGCGACGACCGGCGCGCCGTCGGTGGCGCTGGGTGTAGCTACCGCGGCCGGTCAGACTGCCGGCAAGGTCCTGATCTTCCTCGCCGCGCGCGGCGCGATCCACTCGTCCTGGCTGCAAGGCCGGCTCAGCAGGCGCACACCCGCCGTGCGGGAGCCGGCGGGGCGGCTGGCGACGATGCTCGCCCGTCCGAAGGCGGCCGGGGCGCGACTCGTCGAGGTGATGGAACGCCCCCGCCAGGCCACCGGGATGCTGCTGGTCAGCGCCATCACCGGGTTCCCGCCGTTGCTGGCCGCCAGCGTCTACCTGGGCCGTACACCCATGCGTTCCACGGCCTTCGCGGTGACCTGCCTGGTGGGCCGGACGATCCGCTTCGTGACGATCGCGCTGGCTCCGCACTTCGCCGGCTACTGAGCAGACCGTCGGAGCCGAGGCCTCACCAATTCAGGTCCGGTGTGGATCAAGGTGACTGCTAGACTCCACTGCCGCCCGACCCCGTATCCTCCGGGCAGGATGGAGCCTCTGGTGGGAAGAGCCTGGCGACTCGCCGCCGCCCTGTCGCTCATCGTGGTCGTGCCGGCGACCGCAGGGTGTTCCCGGTACCTCGGATGCGCGCCCGGTCCACCCTCGGACATCACCGTGTCGGACCTGGCAGGTGTCTACACCAGTTCTGGCGGCGCGAAGATCGAGCTACGCGAAGACGGTCACTATGGCGCCAGCAACGTGCCGCCCGATCTCGTGGAACGCACCGCAGAAGGCACCTGGACCCTCGATGTCGCCTCGGATACCAGCGAGGATCTGAGGCTCGGGGATACCCAACTGTGGATTTCAGGCGATCGCGCTGAGCCCTGGCTGTACCGGTTCGAAGGCGATCCCGACAGTTGCGACCTCGTTGAGTTCCGCAGGAACCGCTGACGCTTCACCACCCGCATCCTCCTGCTTGCCTGCAGGACAACAACGAGCGCGGCGGCGAGGGGCATCACACCGGCGAGAGAAGTTCCTGCACCACCGGGTTCCCCCGATGGTGGGGACCTCTTCGACAAGCCGTTGGTAGACGACTCCCGGAACTAAGCCAGCGCGACAAGCAGCTGCTCGTGTCGGCCTCCGTGCGGTTCTTCAGAACCGACGACTCGATCGAGACAACTGGGCCGAGCCGCTAATGCGCCCGCACAATCGCCAGGAACTACTTGGGTTGTCGACGACAGCACCGTCGTCGTGGCCGTCACGACGGCGAACACCGAGGGACGTGCCGCTGTCCACGGCCGGACTCTAACGTGCGGACCTGGCCCTGCCGGCCGTGGCCGTCGACCCGGGCCCTGGCCCGACAGGGGGCCAGCCACTGACTGACGAAACCTGTGTCGAGAACGGCCGGGCGGCTCCGTCCCGGGGGAGGATGCGGCCACAGGGGCCGTACCGGACCAGGGAGATCCAGCATGGCGATCCAGCGGATGGACAACGTCCTCATCGTTGTCGAGGACCTCGACGCTGTCATTGCGTTCTTCGTCGAACTGGGCATGGAGCTGGAGGGCAGAGGGCCGGTCGAGGGACGGTGGGTGGAGCGTGTCATCGGGGTCGACGACGTCCGGCAGGAGGTCGCGATGCTGCGCACCCCGGACGGCCAGGGCAAGGTCGAGCTGGCGATGTTCCACACGCCGAAGGCGATCAGCCCCGAGCCCAGGGACGCGCCGGCGAATACGCTCGGTCTTCGTCGCATCATGTTCGCCGTCGACGACATCGAGGACGTCGTCGCCCGCCTGCGTGCCCGTGGCGCGGACCTCGTGGGCGAGCTGGAGCGGTACGAGGACATCTTTCGGCTCTGCTACGTCCGCGGCCCCGAGGGCATCATCGTCGGGCTGGCCGAGCAGCTCAGGTGAGGGCCCGGCGGGTGTTCGTGAGCGTCAGGCCTGGATCTCGGAGACCATCGTGTCCGCGTTCTCGAACGACTCGACAGTGCGGAACCCTTCAGCCACGTACAGCTGTCTGGCGACGTTCGCCCTTTCCACGCTCAACGAGACGGTGCGAACGCCGCGCTCGCGCGCGGCGTTCAGGACGGCGCGCAGGAGGGCCCGACCCACCCCCTGGCCCCGCCACGACTCCACCACACCGATGGTCAGTTCCGGCACGTCGTCGCTCACGTACCCGTAACCCAGGTCGGCGGCGGTCAGGTACCGGAACCAGGCCGCCCCGACCGGCCGGCCCGCCGGCTCCGTCGCGACCATCCCGAAGTCGTCGGGCCGCATCCAACCGGTGACGTAGTGCGCCAGCGCCGGGTCAGCCAGGATCTGCTCGCGGGGCCAGTTGCGCTCCGGCAACCAGTTCACTGCCGCCGCGAGCATGTCGATCAGGAACGCGCGATCTGCCGAGCTGGCGACGCGGACACCGAAGTCCTTCACCGCCAAACCCTGCCACAGAACCAGGCACTCTGTCGATCATGGAGTTGTGGTGGGTGACAAAGGTAAAGGTTTGCCGTGTTCCGGGCACCACAACTCCATGATCGACGTGATCGAGTCCGGCTCAGGCGATCAGGGTGCCGCCGTCGACGGTCACCACCGTGCCGGTGGCATAGGTCGCCCGCAGCAGGTAGACGAAGGCCTCGGCAACCTCCTCCGGCTCGCCCACCCGACCGAGCGGCAGTGACCCGCTGAGCTGGGCGTACATCTGCTCTCGGGTTTCCTCCGGAAGCGGGTCCCAGAGCGGCGAGCGGATCACGCCTGCGGAGACGGCGTTGACCCGGATCGGGGCGAGTTCGACGGCGAGCGCGCGGACCAGCGCGTCGGTCGCCCCGGTGATGCTGGCCGCCACCGACCAGCCGGCGCTCGGCCGGTGGTTGGCGGTGCCGGTGGTGAGGGTGATCGACCCACCTGGGCGCAGGTACGGCAGTGCCGCGTTGACCGCCGACAGGGAGCCGAAGTAGCGCAGGTCGAAGGCGGTACGGGCGGCGGCGAGGTCGAGGGCGTCGACGGACATCAGCGCGAGCGGCTCACCGGCGGTGTAGACGAGGTGGTCGAACGGCCCGAGGCCCTGGAACAGCCGGGCCACGTCGCCGGGGTCGGTGAGGTTGGCGACGTACCCCTGGGTGCTGGTCGGCAGGGTCGCCAGGGCGCGGTCGACGCTGCTCTGGTTGCGGGAGGCGACCACGACCTGGGCGCCCTCGCGGGCGGCCCGGGTGGCGGTGGCGAGCCCGATTCCCGAGGTTCCGCCGAGTACGACGACACGCTGGTCGCTGAGGTTCATGATCGTGTCCTTCCGGGGTTCGTGGTGAAGACGGTTCCCACCATGCGTCGACCCGACGCCCGCGTCCAAGACCTCTTTCACCTGCTGTGATACCCGATGAGCATGAAGTCGGTGGGTATCGTGGAACGATCAGCAACCCGAACCGGACGGGGACCGGATGGACGTGGATCTGCGCAAGCTGCGCTACTTCGTGGCGGTTGCCGAGGAGCTGCACTTCGGTCGGGCAGCCGCGCGGCTGCACATCGCCCAGCCGGTCCTGTCACGCCAGATCCGGGCCTTCGAGCACGAACTCCGCGCGGAGCTCTTCGTCCGTGATCGTCGCTCCACCGTGCTGACCGAGGCCGGCCGCCAACTCCTGACCGACGCTCGTCCGCTGCTCGCCTCCGCCGAGGCACTGCACCGGCGCGTGCAACGTGCCGCGCACGGCCGACCGACGTTCACCATCGCGTTCATGCCCGGCATCATCGTCACCGCCGAGGCTCGCGCGATCGCCGACCGGCACCCCGACCTGTCCGTCGGTGTCGTCCGTACCTCCTGGAACGACCAGGCCGAGGTGGTACGCGAGGGGCGCGCCGACGTCAGCTACGTGCGGCTTCCGATCGACCAGCGCGGCCTGAGCCTGCGCCCCCTGTTCACCGAACCCCGTGTCGTGATCCTGCCCCAGGAGCACCGCCTGGCCGGGAAGGAATCGGTCGACCTGGCCGAGCTCGTCGAGGAGCGGCTGCTCCAGGACCCGGACGCGGTGCCCGAGTGGCGGGACCTGCCGAACCGTCCGACGGATCCCGACCCCCGCCCCCGACCCGAGCTGAACTCCGTCGAGGAGAAGCTGGAACACGTCGCCGCGTACGCCGGGGTGGTGATCCTGCCGCTGTCGACCGCGACGTTCTACACCAGGCCGGACGTCGTCCACGTGTCCGTCGGCGACCTCGGGCACAACCAGGTGTGCCTGGCCTGGGCCGAGGACGACCGGTCGCCGCTGGTGCGGGAGTTCGTCGAGATCGCCGCGCGGCAGGCGCAGGCGTGAGCGACGGCGTCCGGGTCGGGTCGTAGTACCAACTGATGAGGCCGTTCTCGTTCCCCGCGTCGATGGCACGGCTGACATTCGGGGCCAGGGTGGATGCAGCGTCGCCGCACGGTCGGCGGGGGTCCTGGCGGCACTGTCGAAAGAGGTCATCCGTGAGCGGGGAAGAGCAACCGAACGGCAAGTGGGCACCCTGGTGGATCTACGTCCCCATCATCCTCGGCAGCAACTACGTCAAGCAGTACCTGGTTCGGGACCTGCCCGTGGCGGTCAACGCCGTGATCACCCTCGTGCTGGTCGGCACGCTCTTCCTGATCATCACCGTGGTGTATCGCGGCATGGGACGCGTCGACCGGTAGCGACGTGGGAGCGGCCGCGGTGGCGGCTCTGGTTACGCTCACTGCATGTTCCGTGCGGCTCGGCCTGACGACCTGGCGCAGATCATCCGCCTCTACCAACAGCTGAACCCGGACGATCCGGTGCTGGACGATGACTCCGCTGCGGCGGTCTTCCGGCAGGTCCTCGGCTCACCGGGGCTGCACCTCTTCGTCCTCGAACTGGACGGGGCCGTCGTCGCCTCGACGTACCTCAACGTGATCCCCAACCTGAGCCGGTCGGCGTCCCCGTACGCCGTCATCGAGAACGTCGTCGTGGAGGAATCACGGCGAGGCACCGGTCTGGGGCGGCAGATCATGGCCGACACGCTCCAGGCGGCATGGGACGCGGGCTGCTACAAGGCGATGCTGATGACGGGTTCGCGCAACCCCGCGACGCACGGCTTCTACCGCGCCTGCGGGTTCTCGCCCGACGTCAAGACCGCCTATCTCGCCCGACCACCGGCCTAGGCCTGTCGGGCGAAGGTCTCCCGCAGCGCCGGATCCAGCGGCCGGCCGGTCGTCGGCTCGATGAACAGCTCGGCGAGCAGGAGATCGGCGAGGTAGCTGGGGTTGACGCCCGACTCCTTGCGGGCGAGGGCCTGTAGCGCGCCGCCGAGGCGCAGCGCGGCCTTCGCCGCGCCGGCCGGCAGCCGGGCGACCCGGCGGCGTCGGCCGACCGCGTCCGCGATGCGCGCGATCATGTCGGCCCAGGTCAGGTTCTCGTCGGCGACCGGGATGTCCGCGCCGCTGGCCTGCTCCAGGGCGTCGGCCGCGACCTCGGCCACGCTGCGGGCCGAGGCCGCGGCGCTTCCGCCGGTCGGCGCGACCAGAGGTGTACGGGAGCGGGCCCACCGGTCCAGCGGCCCGGCCCAGTTCGGCAGCCGGTCACCGGCCCGACCGAAGACGAAGGGCAGTTCGAGGACGGCGACCGGCAGATCCGGGCCGGCTGCGACGCGCCCCTCGCGGGCCTGCTCCAGCCGGCAACGGATGTACGTGTGACGCTCGGCGAGCCGCCACTGCGGATGCAGCCGGTCGAAATAGGTGTAGTACGACCCCATCACGACCCCGCGGGTGAGGCCCTCCAGGCGGGCGGCGGTGAACAGGCGTACCACCGGTTCGACGTTGTCGCGGCGGAACTCCGGATAGATCGGCTTGGGCAGCGGCTTCTGCTCGTCGGTGCGGGTGGCGTACACGACGCCGTCGTGCCCGGCGAGCAACGGCCGCAGTTCCTCGATCGAGGCGGACCCGACATCGAGCAGGTGGTCGACGCCCGGATGGGCGGTACGCGCCACAGTGGTGGTGGCATGCCCGCGCTCGCGCAGCACGTCCACGACATGAGCGCCGATCAGGCCACTGCCACCCACCACGAGAATTCGCACGGTGCATCGTCCACTCTGGATCCGGGTCCTTGTCAAGCCGCCACGGCTGTCACCGAGCGTGCAGTGCCGGAATCCCGCCGCCGATGCCCGGTGCGCTCCGACGTCGCACCGCTCACGCCAAGCGCGAACAGCCGATCCAGTGTGGTCGACTCGTGTACGGTCAGTGACGGTTGCCTGACTGCGGCACCCTCCGCACCGTGCCGGAAACCGTCCTCACCAACCGGGGCCGGGTGCCGAAGGCGGGGTGCCATCGCGACGAACGGGGGGAGACGATGCCGGAGCCGCGCGCCTTCTGGCTGGATGAGCAGTTCGACCGTGAGCACGGCACCGACGGGCGGGGCCGCTACGAGGCCGAGGTGCTGGGGCGGATCGACGAGTTCGCCGTGACCTGGGGTGACATCGCCCCGGTCGAGTTCGCGGCGACGGCCTGGCGGATCGCCGGTGAGCTGTCGCCCGGCTTCGTCCGCTGGCATCGGCGGATCGTGTCGGCGACCTGCACGCGAAGCCCGTGGGACGGCAGCATGGTCTGCGCCGTGGCGGTGGTCTCCGGCTGGCCGGCCGAGCTCACCTGGACCAAGCAGTGGCAGCGTGACCGCGGCTGGCGAGACTGGCCCCAGCTGTTCGGCCAGTTCACCACTCCGACGGAGCAGGATCAGACGCGAAGCCCGCACCTGCGGGCGATGCTCCAGGTGGAGGCGCCGCTCCCGCTCGACGACCTGCCGCCCGCCCCGGACGGTCCGGACGGCTCCGTGGCGGTCACCGCGCGCCGAGCCGTGGCGGTGCTGGCCCGGGAGCTCAACGACCTCCTCGCGCCGATGATCGGTCAGCTCGAGGCAGGGGTGCCGGCAGATTCCTGAGTCCGCTCCCCGAGACGACGGCGAGAAGAACCGGGGCGGGCGGATGTCACCGCCCGCCCCGCACTCCCACTCTGGATCAGCGGGCCGGCCCGGCCACCGACCAGGCCGGGCTCCGTCGCTCAGCCAGTGAGGACGAACCTCTCCCAGGAGCCGACCGACGTGCGGTTGGCGATCAACGCCCCCGCCCCGGCGTTCTCGGCGGCCACGATCTGGTTGTTGGCCAGTGCCCGCAGGCCAACCGTCCCGTCCGAGTTGGTGATGATCTGGAAGGTCTCCCACGGTCCGACCGTCGTGCGGTTCGCGATCAACGGCGCCGCGCCCTCGTTCTCGGCGCAGACGTACAGCCCGTTGGCGCGTGACCGGAGGGCGATGTTGCCGTTGCCGGCGTCCACCCGGTCGAACTGCTCGGTCGTCGAGACGCTGGCCTTGTTGGCGATCAGCGGGTTGGTGCCGACCGCCGACACGTACTGGTTGTTGACCTGCGCCCGCAGCGTGATCCCCCCGCTGGGGGTGGTGGTGCCGGTGGTGAAGGTGAACGCGTCGACGTCGAACAGGTTGCCCGTGCCGCCCTTGAACACCAGGTACAGCGAGGTCGACGCGCTGGGCGGGTTGCTGATGGCGGTGGAGACGTCGGCGAAGGTCTCCCAGCTACCGGTCACCGGCACCGTGGCGGTGCCCAGCAGGGATCCGGTCGCGGAGCCGGCACGGACCTCGATGGTGCCGCCGGCGCCGGCCGAGGAGACCCGGGCGGTGAACCGGGTCGCGTTGGACAGGTTGTACGGCTGGTACGAGATCCAGTCGTTGTTCTCGATGAACCCGGCGGTACGGCCACCCTCGGCGTTGGTGTGGTCGGTGGCCTGGACGCCGGACTGGGCGCTGAAGTGCTCACCCTGCCGGTGCTTCGGTTGCAGGGTCTTGATGCTGTGCGTGGTGAGCCCACCGTTGTCGGTGTAGGCGGCGTCGAAGACGCCGTAGATGTTGGCCGCCGAGTCGTGCTCCCCGTCGGTCGGCACGGTGATCGAGCCGCTGCACCCGTTCTTCGAGGTGATCTGGTGGGCGTGGCTGTCGTGGCCCAGCGCGTACGTCAGGCTGACCTTGGAGCAGTCGATCGTGCCGTCCTGCGGGTCGCTCACCGAGATCTGGTACGGCACCGTGTCACCGAAGTTGAACAACTGCCCGTCGGTGGGCGCGGTCAGCGTCACCGTCGGGGCCGTGTTGCCGACGGTGATGACCAGGCTCGCCGTGCCGGACAGGCCGGTCGGGTCGGTGACCTTCAACGTGGGGGAGTACGTGCCGTTCGTGGTGTACGTCTTGGTGGGGTTGGCCGCCGTCGACGTGGTGCCGTCGCCGAACGTCCACAGGTAGCTCAGCGCCCCACCCTCGGGGTCGGAGCTGCCGGCCGACGAGAAGGTGACAGTCAACGGGTTGGCCCCCGACGTGGGGTTCGCCGAGGCGACAGCGATCGGGCTGCGGTTGCCACCACCGATGTACTCGATCCGGAACAGCGCCTGGTTGTTCGAGCCGGTGCCGTAGTCCAGCACGTAGAGCGCGCCGTCCGGGCCGAAGGCCATGTCCATGACCTGCGTGCCGCTCCACGGGAAGTTGGAGATCTCCCCCCGGGAGCCGTCGGAGTTGACCGCGATGGCCTTGATCCAGCGGCGGCCGTACTCGCCGGCGAAGAACTGGCCGTTCAGCGACGCCGGGAACTTGATGCTGGAGTTGAGGGAGGCGTCGTACCGGTAGACCGGCCCACCCATCGGCGACTCCGAGCCGCTGCCGAACTCCGACGGTGAGCCGGAGTCGCCGGCGTACTTGATCCAGGCCGGCTTCGCCGCGGGCAGCGTGCCGAGCCCGGTGTTGCGGAACGAGTTGTTCGTCGGCCCGCCCGTGCAGTTGTACTTGGACTGCGACGGCCCGGACGGGAAGGTGTATTCATTGTATGTTTCCGTGCTGGTGTTGGCACCCGTGCAGTACGGCCAGCCGTAGTTGCCGGGCGCCGCGATGCGGTTGAACTCGACCTGACCCGACGGGCCACGGCTGGAGTTCGTGCTCCCGGCGTCGGGGCCGTAGTCGCCGAGGTAGACGACACCGGTCGCCTTGTCGACGCTCATCCGGAACGGGTTGCGCAGACCCATCGCGTAGATCTCCGGGCGGGTGCCCGACGTGCCGGGCGCGAACAGGTTGCCCGACGGGATGGTGTACGTGCCGTCCGCCTGCGGCTTGATCCGCAGCACCTTGCCCCGCAGGTCGTTGGTGTTGCCCGCCGAGCGCTGGGCGTCGAACTGCGGGTTGCGGTTGGTCCGCTCGTCCAGCGGCGCGTAGCCGGACGACTCGAACGGATTGGTGTCGTCGCCGGTGGTCAGGTACAGGTTGCCGGCGGCGTCGAAGTCCAGGTCACCGCCGACGTGGCAGCACTGCCCACGGTCGTTGGCGACCTGGAGCACGATCTTCTCGCTGCCCAGGTTGAGCGTGTCGTCGCTGTTGAGCGTGAACCGGGACAGCCGCAGGTGTCCCTTCCACCGGTCCCAGTCAGACTGCGAGCCGGTGGTCGGTGCGTCCCCGGACGGCGTGCTCAACGTGGGCGAGTAATACAGGTAGATCCACCGGTTGCTGGCGAAGTTGGGGTCGACGGCGACGCCCTGCAACCCCTCCTCGTCGTGGGTGTAGACCGACAGGGTGCCGGACACCTTGGTGTTGCCGGCCACGTCGGTCACCCGCAGCACACCGTTGCGGGCGGTGTGGAGCACCGAGCGGTTGGGCAGCACGGCCAGGGACATGGCCTCACCCAGCTCGGCCGAGCCGGTGGCGAGTTTGACCTGCTGATAGTCGGAGGCGGGAATGACCGCCGCCTGGGCGGTCGACGGTGCGGCCACAGCCAGGGTCACGCTCGCGACGGTGGTGACCGCCGCGAGGAGAGCCCGGGGCCAGCGCCGGGGGTACGAAAGCATGATCGTCCTTTCTCGACGACCGGTGGACGGGCGCGCGGGGGCGCACCACGACCAGATGGGGATCGTGGGGAACGTGCGGGGGACCAGGTCAGCCGGTGACGAGGTCGAACTTCTCCCACTGACCGATGGAGGTCCGGTTGGCGATCAGCGCGGAGGCGCCCGCATTCTCGGCGGCGACGTAACGGTTGTTCACAGTGGCCCGCAGGCTCACCGTGCCGTCGGAGTTGCGCACGAGCTGGAACGTCTCCCACGCGCCGGCGGTGGCCCGATTGGCGATCAGCGCGGCGGCACCGGCGTTCTCGGCGGCGACGAACTGCCCGTTGCCCTTGGAACGCAGCGCCACATTGCCGTTGGCGAGGTTGACCAGGTCGAACCGCTCGGTGGTGCCGACACTGCTGCGGTTGGCGATCAGCGCGGTGGTGGCGTTGAGCGCGCTGACGTACTGGTTGTTGGCCCGGGCCCGCAGCGTCGAGCCGCTCGGCGGCGGGGTCGTGGTGCGCGGCGAGCAGTCCGCCGTGACGGAGCCCGCGGCGACCTGGAGGCCGCCGAGCAGCATCCGGGTGAAGTTCGGGTCGGTGTACGACGCCTCGGTGTGCCCGAGGCCCGTGTACCAGGCCCGTCCGCCGCCGTACGCCTTGCACCAGGTGATCGGGTGGTCGCCGCTCATGTTGCCGCCGCTGTAGGACGACTCGTCGAGGCTGGCCAGGACCCGCGCGCTGGACCGGGGGTTGGTGCGGTAGTTGTACCACTCGTCGGAGCGGACCCAGGTGTCGCTCAGGTGGGCGGTCGACGGGTTCGTCCGGTCCTCGATCTTCACGGTCGCGGTCTGGATCGCCGGGTGCGAGTCGAACCATGCACCGACCAGCGAGCCGTACCACGGCCAGCTGTACTCGGTGTCGGCGGCTGCGTGCACGCCGACGTACCCGCCACCTGCGGCGATGTACGACTCGAAGGCCGTCTGCTGGCTGGCGTTGAGGACGTCACCGGTCGTCGACAGGAAGACCACCGCCTGGTACTGGGCCAGGTTGCTGGTGGTGAACTGGGCGGCGTCCTCGGTCGAGGTCACGGTGAAGCCGTTGGCCGAGCCGAGCTGCTGGATCGCGGCGATGCCGTTCGGGATGGACGAGTGCCGGAAGCCGGCGGTCTTGCTGAACACCAGGACCTTGGTCAGCGGTGCCGCCGAGGCCGGCGTCGGAAGGGCCACCAGGCTGGTCAGGAACACGGCGAGGCCGGTGACGAGTGCTAACAGACGGGGACGGGAACGCATGCTCTTGCTCCTCTGCTGAGCGTCGACCCGGGCGCGCGTCACGGAGCTGTGGGGGCTCGCCGGGGCCGAGATGGCGGTGGTACGGAGCCGGGCCGCCGATGCTCGGCTGAGATGGTGCGGGGTGGTGCCGTGCCGGTGGGGATCGTCCTGCGGGGGAGCGCGACGCTGCGCAGTGCGGGTTGCCGTGCCGGGTGCTCCCCGCCCGCCGAGGGGGGAGCGTCGCGTCGCTGCCGACAGTGCCAGGAGACGGCTGGCGCGACGGCGACGACACGTTCGCGATGGCAACGACGACGACCTCAGCCGGCCAATGTGGACGATCGAAGCCCATCGACATGCATCGCTGACGCAGTAAACCTCCGATGTCTGCGCTCCGTCAAGCCCGTGCCCGTCGGCTACCACCCACTGGACGGTGCCACCGGGACTCTCAGCCTGGTACGGCCGCAGGCGCGAGCGCCAGCTGTTTGATCTGGCGCAGCATCAGCGCGGTCTCGACGGTGCGGATGCCGTCCAGCGCGCCGATCTTGTCGTTCAGGTACGCGTACAGCTCCTCGGTGCCACGGCAGCGGACGGCAGCGATGATGTTGGTCTGGCCGGTGGCCGCGGCGGCGAACTCCACCTCCGTGTGCTCGGCGAGCGCGTGCCCGGCCGCGGCCAGCGCGGACGGCGCCACGGTCAGCCACAGCATCGCGCCGATCTCGCGGCCCACGTGTTCCGGCAGATACTGCACGGCGAAGTAGAGCGCGCCGTCGCCGCGCAGCCGGTCCAGGCGGCGCCGCACCACGTCCTCGGACTGGCCGCACGCTCTCTGCAGGTCGGCGAGGCCGGTCCGGCCATCCCGGAACAGCGCGGCGAGCAGCGCCTCGTCGGTGTCGTCGACCGTGACGGTGCCTGGGGCGGCCTTGTCCAGCGGCGCGGGGCGCAGCGCCGCCTCCTGCTCGGCGCTGAGGGCGTTGGCCTTCTGCAGCCAGCGCAGGGGACCGCCGTAGAAGCGGTGCAACAGGCAGTGTGCGCTGAACCCGATCACCCGTGAGGTGCGCTGCAACCGGCCCAGCAGCAGTTCGTCGCGGGCGGCGCGACTGCGGGGCCTTATCTCGCAGACCACCTCACTGCCGCCGGAGATCAGCGCGACGTAGGAGGTGTCCGGGCGGCGGGCGAGGGCGTCGGCCAGCCGTTCGGACATGTCCGGGGTGCACCGGAGCCGGACGATCCAGTTGGAGCGGCCGACGCGGCTCTCGTCGGTCATGCCCAGCACGCGTAGCCCCGCCTGGGTTTGCAGGCGGCGGAAACGGCGGGCGACGGTCTGGTCCGAGACGCCGAGGGCGGCGGCGATCCGGCTGAAGGGGGCGCGACCGTCGAGTTGCAGGGCCTGCAGCAGTTGCAGGTCGAGCTGGTCCAGGGAAGGAGTCACGGTCTTCCTGATCGTCGTCGGCGTCACCAGCGTAGGAGCCGCTGACGCCGCCGTCCTTCGGTTGGCGAGGTCAGGCCGGGACGGATTCGGGTCGCTGGGCGGCTGGCTGTGGGTCGCGTACCGGGCGCGGGTGGCCCAGCAGGAGGACCGCGGCCAGGGCGGCG
>NZ_JAGPYA010000088.1:0-19997 GCF_018070245.1 Micromonospora sp. M61
GACCGTGCCCACTCCGGGCGGTCAGGCTTGATCCCTGCGTGGGCACGGTCGGCCGCAGCCCCCGTCGTGGGGACCTGGGTGACTCCGCGCCGGGTTTTGTGAGCTTGGGGGTGACCGCCTCGACATAGGCGTTGGTCAGGGCGGCGGCTGTTTCGGCCGGTTTCGCGGATCGCATGAGTGCGCCCAGTACGGCTACTCCGGTGGCTCCCGCCTTGACGCAGGCGGTCACCTGTTCTGGGGTTTCCACTCCGCCCAGCGCCAGGACCGGCACGTTGCTGGTCCTGATCAGCTTTCGCAGGCCGGCCGGTCCCAGGGGTGGGCCGTAGCCCGGTTTTGTCTTTGTGGGCCAGACCGGGGAGACGGTCGCGTAGTGCTCGGTGGTCAGGCGGTTCAGCTCGGCTTCGTTGTGGCAGGAGCGGCCGACCAGGCTGTGGGGCGGCGGCGGGTACGGGCCGGCGGCGGGCAGGTGCACGGCGTCGCCGCCGAGCGGGTCGGGGCCGGCCACGACGAGAGTTCCGCCGACGTCGGCGACGATCGCGCGCAGCTCGACGGCGAGAGCGGCGCGCTCGGCGCGGGGCAGGTCCTTCTCCCGCAGCACCACCCAGCGCACTCCCCCGGCCACGGCTCCCGCCACGACCCGGTCGAGCCCGCTCCGCGCAACGAGCCGGTCGGTCAACAGGACAACACCGGACGGCGGGGTCACAGGTCCGGTCTTCCCTCGTCGGGTGTGGAGGGCAGCGCGTGGAAGCGTCGGGCGATCCGGCCGGCGCCTGCCGCCAGCCGGCCCGCCTCGACCGCGTACCGCATCGCGGTCGCCATCGCCACCGGGTCCTCGGCCCGGGTCACGGCGCTGGCCAGCAGCACCGCGTCGCAGCCCAGCTCCATGGCCAGGGCCGCGTCGGAGGCGGTGCCGATGCCCGCGTCGAGGATCACCGGCACGTCCACCCCCTGCCGGATGAGCCGGATGTGGTGGGGGTTGCCGATGCCGAGCCCCGAGCCGATCGGGGAACCGGCCGGCATCACCGCGGCGCAGCCCACGTCGGCGAGCCGGCGGGCGAGCACCGGATCGTCGCTGGTGTACGGCAGGACGGTGAAGCCGTCGGCCACCAGCTCCTCGGCGGCGCGGAGCAGTTCGACCCCGTCGGGCAGCAGCGTCCGCTCGTCGCCGATCACCTCCAGCTTGACCCAGTCGGTGTCGAACGCGTCCCGGGCCAGCCGGGCCACCTTCACCGCCTCGGTCGCGGTGTGGCAGCCGGCGGTGTTCGGCAGCAGCCGTACCCCGCACCGGTCCAGCAGCTCCAGCAGCCCACCGGTGGAGCCCGGCGCGGTGCCCACCCGACGCAGCGCCAGCGTGACCAGCTCGGTGCCGGACGCCCGGATCGCCTGTTCCAGCACGTGCAGGTTCGCGGCGCCGCCGGTGCCGAGGATCAATCGCGAGGTGAACGTCTCCCCACCCAGCTCGAACGTCACGCCGCTCACCCGCCCTGCGCCGCGGTGAGGACCTCGACCCGGTCGCCGTCACGCAGCACCGTGGCCGGCCAGCCGGCCCGGGGCACGACCTCGCCGTTGACCGCGACCGCCACCCCCCGCTGTTCGGGCACGACGTCGCGCACCAGGTCGGCCACCGACGCGCCGCCGGGGACGCTGCGTCCGGCTCCGTTCACGGTCAACTCCACCGGTCCCCCTCCATCGTCGGTTCAGGTCCACCCGTCGCGGCCGTTGTGCGACCGGCCGATCCGGCACCGACGAATCGTTCGGGTCCGAAGGGCGCGAGCAGCGGGTCGGGCACGCCGTCGAGCACCAGCTCGGTGATCAGGTCGGCGGTGATCGGGGTGAGCACGATGCCGTGCCGGTGGTGCCCGGTGGCGGCCAGCACGTCCGGCCGGTCGGGCAGCGGCCCGAGGATCGGCGCGTTGTCCGGCGTGCCCGGGCGCAGCCCGGCGACCGCCTCGACCAGGTCGTACTCGGCCAGCTCGGGCAGCAGGTCGACTCCGGCGCGGAGCAGGCGCTGCACCGCACCGGCGGTGACAGTGGCGTCCGCCCGTTCCTCGACCGTCGCGCCGAGCACGACCTCGCCGTCGGCGCGGGGCACCAGGTAGACGGGTTCGCCGTCGGCGTACCCCCGGATCACGTGCCGGAAGCCCGGCGCGACGCCGTCGGGCGCGCGGAGCCGGAGGATCTGGCCCTTCACCGGCCGGACGGGCAGGCCAGTGAGGGCGGCGGCCCCGCAGCCGGCGGCGACAACCGTGACCGCAGCATCCACATCAGACAGGTGCGCGACCGCCTGCGGCACGAGCACCGCGCCGGCCCGCTGGGCGGCCGTGCGCAGCGCCGGCACCAGCCGCCGGGGGTCCACCTGGTGATCGGTGGGCGCGAGCGCGCCGCCGCGCAGCCGTGGTGCGAGCGCCGGCTCGCGGTCGCGCAGCTCGCTGGGGCGCAGTGGGGTCACCGGCAGGCCCAACCCCTGCTGGTACGCCCAGAGTCGGCGCGCCTCGGCCAGGTCGTCGCCGGTCAGCCCGACCATCAGGGTGCCCTCGGTCCGGTAGCCGATCCCGGTGCCGCTCGCCGCGGTCAGCTCGGCGGCGAATGCCGGCCAGCGGGCGGCGGACGCCAGCAGCAGCCCGGTCAGCTGCCGCTCACCGAAGTACGCCTCGGCGACCGGCGAGAGCATGCCGGCGGCCACCGCCGACGCCCCCGAGCCGGGCTCCGGATCGTGCACCACCACGCGCAGCCCCCGGGCGGCGCAGCGCCAGGCGATCGCCAGCCCGATCGGCCCCGCCCCCACCACCGCGACGTCCGGCCGGGCCCGGTCACTCGATCGCGCTGACTCCGACCGGCCGGTCAGCACGCCAGGGCCTCGATCAGCTCGGCGGTCGCCCGCGCCGGGTCGGCGGCAGCCGAGACCGCCCCGACGACCGCCACCCCGTACGCCCCGGCGGCCCGCAGCTCCGCCACCCGCTCGGCGGTCACGCCGCCGATCGCGATGACCGGCACGTCGACGGCGTCGACGACGGCACGTACGCCCACGGGCCCAATGGGGTCCGGCAGGCCGGACTTGGTGCTGGTGGCGTGGCACGGCCCGACGCCCAGGTAGCTGGCTCCCGCCGCGACCGCCGCGGACGCCGTTCCCGGCGCGCGGGCGGTGGCGCCCAGCACGCCGGCCGGGCCGAGCACCCGACGGGCGGCGGCGACCGGCAGGTCGTCTGCCCCGACGTGCCCACCGGCGGCACCGACCGCCAGCGCCACGTGCAGCCGGTCGTTGACCAGGCAGGTCGCCCGGTACGGCACGCAGAGCGCCAGCACCCGCTGGGCCAGCTCGTACGCCTCGCGGTCGGTGGCGGAATCCTCGACCCGGACCTGCACCACCAGGTCGGCTCGGGCCACAGCGAGGGCGGCCCGGACCACGGTGAGCGGGTCTCGCCCGGGTCGGGTGTCGGTGATCAGATGCAGTCGCCCCAGGGACGGCACGGCAACGCTCCTCCCTGCGCCGGCATTATCCGGATCAGGTTCGACGGTCGGGGGCTGTCAGCCCCCCTCTCAGCCCGGTACACCGGGCTCCCGTGGGTTACTTGCGTGTCACCGTACGACAGATCCGCCGGTCTGCCAAGGCGGGTGTCGACGGGCCGGAATGGCGGATTAGGTTGGGCGCTTCATCCCGGTCCTATTCGGAATGTCGCCCCCCGTTGCAGAACCGTTACCTGCCGGCATCTTGCCGGACATTGAGCCAGCCGAATTAATTTGTTCAGCGATTCGACAAAATGTTGGCGGGGGCACCGTGACGCGGTGTCACCACCGGCTCCATCTGGGAGGGTCTTCGGCGAGCCGGCTCCCGCGATCCCTGTCACTACGACATAGGAGGCGGCGTGTCCCGTTCTCGTCGTGCCCGCGTACCCATCACCGCAACCCTGATCTCCCTGGCCATGGCCTCGACCACCCTGTTCGGCACGCCCGCCCAGGCGGCCGCCCAGGTCCCCCCACGGGATGCGAAAGCCGCAGCCCCGGTCAGCCAGGTGGTGCCGAAGGCGCCAAAGGCCGCCGCCGATCCCTTCTCCGTCCTCGTCTTCTCCAAGACCGCCGGCTTCCGGCACGACTCCATCCCCACCGGCATCGCTGCCATCCAACAGCTCGGTGTGGCCAACGGATTCACAGTGGACAACTCCGAGGACGGCGCCGCATTCAACGACGCCAACCTCGCGAAGTACAAGGCGGTGATCTGGCTCTCCACCACCGGTGACGTGCTCGACGCCGAGCAGCAGGCGGCGTTCGAGCGCTACGTGAAGGCGGGCGGCGGCTACGTCGGCATCCACGCCGCGTCGGACACCGAGTACAGCTGGGCCTGGTACGGCGACCTGGTCGGCGCGTACTTCGCCAACCACCCACAGAACCAGCAGGCCACGGTCAAGGTGGAGGACCACGCCCACCCGTCCACGACCGGGCTGCCGGACCGCTGGTCCCGGTTCGACGAGTGGTACAACTACCAGACCAACCCCCGGCCGGACGTGCACGTGCTCGCCAGCCTGGACGAGAAGAGCTACACGGCGGGCGCCGGTGCCATGGGCGCCGACCACCCGATCGCCTGGTGTCAGGACTTCGACGGCGGCCGATCCTGGTACACCGGGGGCGGCCACACCCGGGAGTCGTACGCCGAGCCCGAGTTCCTGTCCCACCTGCTCGGCGGCATCCGGACCGCGGCTGGTGTCGAGAACGCCGACTGCGGCGCCTCGAAGACCTCGAACTTCGAGAAGGTCGCGCTGGACAGCAACACCAGCAACCCGATGGAGCTGGACATCGCCCCGGACGGGCGCGTCTTCTACATCGAGCGCGACGGTCGCGTGCAGATCGTCAAGCCGGACACCGGCAGCACCGTCACCGCCGTCGACCTGGACGTCTTCACCGGCAACGAGGACGGCCTGATCGGCATCCGGCTCGACCCGGACTTCGCCACCAACAAGTGGGTGTATCTCTACTACGCCCCGAACGACGGGGTCACCCGCAACCTGCTGTCCCGCTTCACGGTCACCGGCGACACCATCGACCCGGCCAGCGAGAAGCAGGTGCTGCGGGTCGACACCCAGCGCAACACCTGCTGCCACGCTGGCGGCAGCATGGCCTTCGACAGCGCCGGCAACCTCTACCTGGCCACCGGTGACAACACCAACCCGTTCGAGTCGAGCGCGTACTCGCCGCTCGACGAGCGGCCGGGCCGCCAGGACTACGACTCGCAGCGCACCTCGGCCAACACCAACGACCTGCGCGGCAAGGTGATCCGGATCCACCCGGAGGACGACGGCACGTACACCGTCCCGACGGGCAACCTCTTCGCGCCGGGCACTGAGAAGACCCGCCCCGAGATCTACGCGATGGGCTTCCGCAACCCGTTCCGGATCGGCACCGACCCGAAGACCGACACCCTGTACGTCGGGGACTACGGGCCGGACGCCAACGCGAACAACCCGGACCGGGGCCCCCGGGGCCTGGTCGAGTGGAACGTCGTGACCCCTGGCAACTACGGCTGGCCGTACTGCACCGGGACGAACGAGGCGTACAACGACTACACGTTCCCGTCCGGCCCGAGCGGCCCGAAGTTCGACTGCGCCGCGCCGGTGAACAACTCGCCCAACAACACGGGCCTGACCAACCTCCCGCCGGTCGTCCCGGCCACCGTCGACTACGGCTACGCCGGTGACGCGCGCTACCCGGAGATCGGCGGCGGTGGCGCCCCGATGGGCGGCCCGGCCTACCGCTACGACGCGGACCTCAACTCCAACCGCAAGTGGCCGGCGTACTACGACGGCAAGGCTCTGCTCGGCGAGTGGAACCAGAACAAGATGTACACCATGCAGGTGACCCCCGACGGCAAGTCGTTGGTGGACATCAATCAGCTGCTCACCGGCATGAAGATGGTCCGGCCGATGGACTTCGAGTTCGGTCCGGACGGCGCGCTCTATCTGATCGAGTGGGGCACCGGGTTCGGCGGCAACAACGACGACTCCGGCATCTACCGGATCGACTACACCGCCGGTGACCGCGCACCGATCGCCGCGGCGTCCGCCAACCCGACCTCGGGCCCGGCGCCGCTGACTGTCACCTTCTCCAGCGCCGGCTCCCGGGACCCGGACGGCGGCGCGCTCACCTACTCGTGGACCTTCGGCGACGGGCAGACCTCGACCGAGGCCAACCCGACACACACGTACGCGACGGCCGGCAGCTACACCGCCCAGCTCACCGTGACCAACCCGAAGGGCCGTACCGCGGTGGCCAACGTGCCGATCACCGTGGGCAACACCGCACCGACGGTGAGCATCGAGTTCCCGCCGGACGGTGGCTTCTTCAACTGGGGTGACCAGGTCCGCTACACGGTCAAGGTGACCGACCCCGAGGACGGGCAGATCGACTGTGACCGGGTGAACCTCCAGGTGCTGCTCGGTCACGACGAGCACGCCCACCCGCTGGAGCAGCACACCGGGTGCACCGGCACGGTCCAGACGTCGCTCGCCTCCGGGCACGGCGCCGAGGCGAACGTCTTCGCTGTCTTCGAGGCCACCTACACCGACGAAGGTGGTGCCGGCGGCGCGGGCGCGCTCACCGGCCGGGACATCGAGATCCTGCAGCCCAAGCAGAAGCAGGCCGAGTACTTCACGGCCACCGGACGGGTGCCGGGCGGCACCGGCGGCGGAGACGCCGGCGTGCAACGAGAGGCCGGCGCCGACACCGCCGGTGGCGGCCAGAGCATCGCGTTCATCGAGGACGGCGACTGGTGGTCGGTCGTCCCGGCGGACCTGACGAACATCACCGAGATCCGGTTCCGGGCCGCCTCGGCCGCCGCCGGCGGTCGGATCGAGGTCCACGCGGGCGCCGTCGACGGACCGGTCGTGGCCACGGCCACCGTTCCGACGACCGGCGCGTGGCAGACGTACACGGACGTGAGCGCGCCGGTGACCGGTGCCGCGAGCGGCTCGCTGTACTTCGTGGCCCGCGATCCGAACGGCGGAACGGGTTCGCTGTTCAACGTCAACTGGATGGACTTCGTCGGCCGCGGCGTCACCGAGAACGCGCCGCCGGTGGTCACCGCCACCGCGACCCCGGCCACCGGCACCGTGCCGGTCACCGTCGAGTTCGACGGCACGGCCACCGACGCCGAGGGCGACACCCCGCTGACGTACGCCTGGGACTTCGGTGACGGAGGCTCGGCGACCACAGTGGACGCCAGCCACACCTACACCAACGCGGGCACCTTCACGGCCACCCTCACGGTGACCGACAGCAAGGGCGCCAGGTCGTACGCGACGGTGCCGGTGCGGGTCGACGCTCCGGACACGTCCTGCTTCGGGGCGCGTTCGGACGACTTCAACGGCAACAGCCTCGACAAGGAACGCTGGACCAGCGTGGTCCGGGAGAACCAGCTCTACTCGCTCAGCGGCGGCGCGCTGCGGCTGCCCACCGCGGTGGGCGACCTCTACGGTGCTCGCAACGACGCCACCAACCTGGTGCTGCAGGCGGCTCCGACCGGCGCCTGGGAGATGACCACCAAGGTCACGCTGCCGGTGACGGCGAACTACCAGCAGGCTGGCGTGCTGGTGTACGGCGACGACGACAACTACGCCAAGCTGGACCTGCTGTACAACGGCAGCCGGCGGGTGGAGTTCATCCGGGAGACGGCCGGTACGCCTCGCAACGAGGCCGCCGACAGTGCCGCCGCACCGGCGGGTGACACCGTGTACCTGCGGATCACCAGCGACGGGACGAACCTGACCGCCGCCGCCTCGGGCGACGGGCAGACCTTCACCCCGGTCGGCCAGTCGGCAGCGCTCGCCGGCATCACCAACCCGCGGATCGGGGTCTTCGCGCTCAACGGAGGCACCGAGGCGCCCGTGGTCGACGCCGCGTTCGACTCGTTCCAGGTCACGCCGGACGCCCCGGCCGGCCCGGTCGACCCGTCGGACGAGTTCACCGGTTCCACGCTGGACAAGTGTCGCTGGGACGCCATCACGCGGGAGGACCCGAACGGTTACCGGGTCACCGATGGCGCGCTGCGGATCGACGTGCCCAACGGTGACATCTACGGCACCGACAACACCGGGCCGAAGAACTTCATCCTCCAGACCGCGCCGTCCGGCGACTGGACCCTGGAGACGAAGGTCGACGGCAGTCTGCTGAACGAGCAGTACCAGCAGGCCGGTCTGCTCGTGCAGGCCGACGACGACAACTACCTGAAGTTGGACTTCATCGCGGACAACCAGGCCGGCCAGGCGGTGACGCGGCGGATCGAGTTCCGCAGCGAGATCGCCGGGACGGTGCAGAACCCGCAGCCGGAGGCGGCCAGCCTCACCTCGGCGGTGTGGCACCTGCGGCTGGCCCGCACCGGTGACACGTTCACCGCGTCGTACTCGGCCGACGGGACTACCTGGACCGCGTTGGAGGCGCTGACGAACAGCGCGGTGGGTGCCACCCCGAAGGTCGGGTTGTTCACCCTCGGCGCCAACCAGACCGCCTCGAAGACCGCCGTGTTCGACTACTTCCGGTTGAGCACGAAGGTCGCCGACGAGACCGCGCCGGTCACCACGGCGACGGTGTCCGGCACCCCGACCGAGGGGTGGCACACGGGGCCGGTAACGGTGGCCCTCGCCGCCACCGACGAGGCCGGCGGTAGCGGGCTCGCCAGCACCGAGTACCAGTTGGACGGTGCCACCACCTGGACGGCCTACACCGCTCCGGTGGCGGTCAGCGGGGACGGCGAGCACGAGGTGCGGTTCCGCTCGACCGACCAGGCGGGCAACGTGGAGTCGACGAAGACCGTCTCGGTCAAGATCGACACCACAGCGCCGGTCACCACGGCGACATTTGCTCCGGCGAACGACGCCGGCTGGCACAACGGGACGATCCCGGTCGTGCTGGCCTCGACCGACGCCGGTTCCGGCGTCAAGACGGTGGAGTGGTCCCTGGACGGTGGCACCTGGACGCCGTACACGACGCCGGTCGAGGTGACCGGTGACGGCCAGCACGAGCTGCTGTTCCGCTCGACCGACAAGGCGGGCAACGCCGAGACGCTCAAGTCGGCGGTGCTGCGCATCGACGGCACGAAGCCGACGCTGCTGGTGTCCGGGATCGCCGACGGCCAGCTCTACGGTGACAGCCAGGACGTTCGGGTGTCCTGGCAGGCCGTCGACCCGACCTCGGGCATCGCGTCCGTGGTCGGCCAGCTGGACGGCAGGGCGTACGCCAGCGGCACTCTGCAGGCCATGTACGAGCTGCCGCTCGGCCTGCACGAGCTGACCGTGACCGCGACCGACAAGGCGGGCAACCAGACCACCTCTGCGGTCCGGTTCTTCGTCACCACCTCGTTCCGGGACATGCAGGGCCTGCTGGACCGGTTCAAGGCGACGGGTCGACTCTCGGCCAAGGCGCACAAGCAGTTGACGGCGAAGCTGGACGCGGCCCGTCAGGCCGAGGCGGCCGGCAACGACAACAAGGCGATCAAGCAGTTGACCGCCTTCCGTACGTTGGCCGCCGACGCCACACTGGTGGCCGAGGCGGAGATCCGGGACGTCCTGATCCGGGACGCCGACGCCATGATCGTCCGGCTCGGCGGCGCGGCCAGCAAGGCCGGGGTGAAGGCGAACGACGGCGCTCCGATCAAGGGCACCGGACGCCTGGGTGAGGATGCCACCCGGCTCGCACCCGGTCGCCAGCTCTGATCCGACGAGGCCCCTCCTCGACGTCACGGCGTCGGGGAGGGGCCTCCCTCGTAGGTAGTGAGGAGATGTCCGTGACGGGTATCCGCAAGGTGTTGGCCGCCGTTCTCGTCGGGCTGGCCCTGACCCTGTTCTCCGCTGCCCCGGCGGCCGCTCAGGCCGACAAGCTCAAACTGACGGTGGCCGGTGACGGGGCTGAGGGGGTCACCATCCAGGCCGTCTACGCCGACGGCCGCCGGCTGGACCGGGTGGTGCGGTTGGTCCTCACCGCCACCGGCCCGGACGGGCAGAAGGTCGGGCCGGTGCAACTGGAGCCACAGCCCGAGGGGCAGGGCTTCTACAGCAGCGGCCCGGTGCTCTCCACCGGCACGTGGAAGGTGACGGTGAGCTCCCCCGCTCCGCTCAAGAGCGAGGCCACCGCCACGGTGCAGGCCCGGGCAGCACAGTCACCACCGGTGCCCGCACCGGTCGCGGTGACCAGAACGACTGACGGAGACCGCGGGGCGGGTGCCGGCTGGTGGCCGTTCGCGGCGGCCGGCCTCGTGCTCGTCGCCGCGGCGATGGGGGTGGCCATGCTCTTCGGCCGCCGCCGCACCGGTACGCAGAACGACTGATCGACTCGACATCCTTGAAGTCGGGGCTTCCCGGACCGCAGGACGCCCCGACTTCAAGGAACGCGAGTGGATCACGCGCCGGCGGTCGCCCTCCGCGCTCAGAGGATGGCGCGCAGCGCCGTCAGATCCTCGTCGCTGGGTTCCCAGGTGCCGGCGGCGGCGTTGGCCACCACCTGCTCGGGCGTGGTGGCACCGGCGATGACCGAGGTCACCGCCGGCTGGGCGGCCAGCCCACCGATCGCCACCTGCAGCATCGTCAGACCCCGCTCGGCCGCGTACGCCTCGATCGCCTCGATGGTGTCCCAGTCGGCTGCGGCGAGCCGTTCCGCGTACCGGCCGCCACCGGAGAGCCGGCTGCCGGCCGGCGGCTGGGCCTCACGCTTGTACTTGCCGGTGAGCAGGCCGTTGGCGAGCGGGAAGAACGGCAGCATGCCGAGGCCGAACCGCTCGCAGGCCGGGATCACCTCGGCCTCCACCGAACGCTCCAACAGGCTGTAGTGGTTCTGCGCGCTGATGAAGCGGGCCCGACCGTTGGACGACGCGACCCAGTCCGCGTCGGCGATCTGCCAGCCGGCGAAGTTGGAGTTGCCCAGGTAACGCACCTTGCCGTCGCGGACCAGGTCGTCCAGGGCGGCGAGGGTCTCGTCGATCGGGGTGCCCGGGTCGGGCTCGTGCATCTGGTAGAGGTCGATGTGGTCGGTGCCGAGCCGACGCAGCGACGCCTCCACGGCACGGGCGATGTAGCGCCGCGAACCCCGGGCACCGAAGTCCGGCCCGTTGAGGCCGTTCATGTCCATGCCGAACTTGGTGGCCACCACCACGTCGTCCCGGCGCCCCTTGAGCGCCTGCCCGAGCAGCTCCTCGGAGCCGCCCTGCGGTTCGCCGTAGATGTCAGCGGTGTCGAAGAGGTTGATCCCAGCGTCCAGGGCGGCGTCCACCACCGCGCGCGTGCCGTCGAGGTCGAGCTTCCGGCCGAAGTTGTTGCAGCCGATGCCGACCACGGACACCACGAGCCCGGAGTCGCCCAACCGGCGATAGGTCATCTCAGTCACGAGATCCACCCTATGCCCGCCGGACGCGGCGGGCCCGGGGACCGCTCAGCCCACGTCCCAGACCGGCTCCGGAGTCTCCACCACCTCGTTGTCACCCCGGAACAGCACGAACCGGTCGAAGGACCGGGTGAACCAGCGGTCGTGGGTGACCGCGATCACCGTCCCGTCGAACGCGTTCAGACCCGCCTCCAGTGCCTCCGCGCTGGCCAGGTCGAGGTTGTCGGTGGGTTCGTCGAGCAGCAGCAGGGTCGCCCCGGACAGCTCCAGCAGCAGCACCAGGAACCGGGCCTGCTGCCCACCGGAGAGCGTGCCGAAGCGCTGGTCGCCCTGCGCGGCCAACTCGTAGCGGCTGAGCACCCCCATCGCCGCGTGCCGGTCCATTCCGGTGCGATGCTCGTCACCCCGCCAGAGGATCTCGACCAGCGTCTTCGACATCAGCTCCGGCCGGTCGTGGGTCTGGGAGAAGTGACCGGGTCGGACCCGGGCGCCGAGGCGGGCCGTGCCGTCGTGCGCCACCGGGGCGAGCGCGCCCGCCCCGTCGACCGGCCCGTTCGCCGGGTCGGGGTCGGTGCCGCCCCGGGCCAGCAACCGCAGGAAGTGCGACTTGCCGCTGCCGTTGGCACCGAGCACCGCCACCCGGTCGCCGTACCAGATCTCCAGGTCGAAGGGGAAGGTCAGGCCGTCGAGCTCAAGCTGCTCGCAGATGACCGCGCGCTTGCCGGTCCGCCCGCCGCTCAGCCGCATCCGGATGTCCTGGTCCTTCGGCGGTACGGGCGGCGGCCCGGCCTCCTCGAACTTGCGCAGCCTGGTCTGCGCGGCCTGGTAGCGCGAGGCCAACCCGTCGTTGTACGCGGCCTTCTGCTTGTACATCAGCATCAGCTCGCGAAGCTTCTGGTGCTCCTCGTCCCAGCGACGACGCAGCTCGTCGAGGCGGGCGTGCCGGGCCACCCGGGCGGAGTGCCAGCTGGCGAAGCCACCCGGGTGCACCCAGGCGCTGCCACCCTCGACGGCGACCACCCGGTCGGCGCTCTGGGCCAGCAGCTCGCGGTCGTGCGACACGTAGAGCACCGACTTGGTCGACTCGCGCAGTCGCGCCTCCAGCCAGCGTTTGCCGGGCACGTCGAGGAAGTTGTCCGGCTCGTCGAGCAGCAGCACCTCGTCCGGGCCGCGCAGCAGCAGCTCCAACGCGAAGCGCTTCTGCTGGCCACCGGAGAGGGTGCGCACCGGCCGGTCCCGCACGGTGTCCCAGGGCAGGCCGAGCACGATTGTCGCGACGGTGTCGAAGAGCACCTCGGCGTCGTACCCGCCGGCCTCGCCCCAGGCGCCGAGCGCGTCGGCGTACGCCAACTGGGCCTTGCCCGCGGCGTTGCTGAACTTGCCGTGGGCCTCGGCCGCCCGCATGGCCGTCTCGGTCTCGCCGAGCCGGCGGCCGGCGTCGCGCAGCGCGGGCGGGGCCAGCGACAGGGCGAGGTCGGCGAGCGTCGACTCGTCCCCGATCATGCCGATGAACTGGCGCATGACGCCCAGCCCACCGGCGCGCGCGACGACGCCACTCCGCACCGGCAGGTCACCGGCGACCATCCGCAGCAGCGTCGTCTTCCCCGCGCCGTTCGGGCCGACCAGGGCGACCTTGGCGCCCTCCCCGACCCGGAACGACACGTCGGCGAAGAGTTCCCTACCGTCGGGCAGGATGTGCCCGACCCCTGCCACGTCCACGTATCCCACGCGGGGATCCTGCCCCAGCGAGGGGCGGAGGGTATATCCAATTACCGGGTGACTCGCAGCACCCGGAAGCCCTTCTGGCTGGCGTGCCGCTCCACCTGCCAGCTCTGCTCGGTGAGCCAGCGTTGCAGCGAGTCGCCGCCGAGGTGCCGGGCGACGACCAGCCAGCCGACGCCGTCCGGCGCGAGGCGGGGCAGCCACCGCAGCAGCAGGTCGTGCAGCCCGTCCTTACCGATCCGAATGGGAGGGTTGGACCAGATCTGGGCGAACGAGACGTCGGCCGGCACGTCGTCCGGCGCGCTGACCCGGACCCGGTCGCCGGCGCCGATCCGGACCGCGTTGGCGGCGGTCAGCTCGCGGGCGCGGGCGTTGACGTCGACGGCCCAGACGGTGCTCGCGGGCGCGAGGTCGGCCAGCACGCAGCTGATCGGCCCGAATCCGCAGCCCAGGTCGAGCAGGTCGCCGCTGGTGTCAGCGGCGGGCAGCTCGGCCTTGCGCAGCAGGACCGCCGTGCCCGGGTCGAGCCGGCTGGCGGAGAAGACCCCGCCGGCAGAGGCGAGCCGGTAGTCGCGGTCGGCGACGGAGAACTCGATCTCGCGCGCCGGGGCGTCGCTGGCAGGCTGCGCGGTGAAGTAGTGGTCGCCGGTCACGCCGGCAATTCTCGCACCGGCCCGGGCCGGCCACGACACGGCCTACGCACACATTTCCTGGATATTATCCCCAAAAGGGACAATGGCTCTTACTCTGGGCGACATGGTGTATCGGTACGAGTCCGATGAGGACGCTTTCGAGGAGTACCCGGAGACCGGGTCCGACCTGTCGGTGCTCGGCGCCGGTCCGCCCCCGCCCGCCGGGCCCTCTCCGTCGCGCTTCCCCACGCCGTCGCTGCCGCGAGCGAACCAGCTCTCGCTGCCGTCGTCGTCGCCACCGCCGCCGCCACCGCCACGGCCGACTCGTGCCGAGACGCCGCCCGCCACGCCCCGTGGCCACGTCTACAGCTCGGCGTCGCCGATCGAGCCATCAGCCCGACGCGGCGGCGGCCGACTGTGGCAGGTGCTGATCGGCGGCGCAGCCGTCCTGGTGCTGCTCGCCCTCTGCGGCCTGGGCGCCGCCGCGCTGCTCGACAACCGTGACCAGCAACCGCAGGCCACCCCGACGTTCCAGCCGAACGCCGCCCCGACGTCCGCCGCGGCGCAACGGCTCACCCTGGACTCCCGGGACACCGACCAGGCCCCGCTCACCGCCAAGGAACTCTTCGCCGGCAAGGAGTTGAAGCTCAACGACGGCCAGCCGAGCTACGAGGTCGTCAAGACCCAGTCCAGCGCCAGCTGTGCCGTCGCCGCCACAGGCGAGGTCGCCGACCTGCTGGTCCGACTCGGCTGCAACCAGATCGTCCGGGCCACGCTGCGGACACCCGACGGGGACCACCTGGTCACCGCCGGCCTGTTCAACCTCACCGACAAGGTCAGCGCGGAACGGGCCCGGGACCGGATCCGGCCGCTGCTCGACGAACGGCAGGGCAGGTTCCGTGGCCTCACCGCCGGCGAGGGCGACGGCACCGACGTGCTGGCCAGCGCCCCGGCGCGGGTGGGCTGGCAGGTCCGGGGCCACTACCTGGCGTACGCGCTGGTGGTCCAGAAGGACGGTGCGGCGATCAAGGCGGGAGACGCCAAGGTCGGCGAGATCCTGTTCGACATGATCGAGCTGCACCTCAGCCGGGGGGTGCTGCAACAGCGGGCCGACGGTGGCAGCGCCGGACAGCCGACGGCGGCGCCGACCGGCAGCAGCGGAACCCAGGGTGGCAGCACCGACGACGGCGAACTGCCGGGCAACTGACCGGCACGCCGTCGACGGTCAGCCCTCGACCGGGACCCGCAGCCGGCGGGTGAGGTCGGCGCGGCGGGCGTAGTCCGCCGGGTCGGCCGGGTAGCCGACCGCGACGAGGGTCAACCCGCGCGCCGGGGCCACTGTCACCTCACTGGAGCGAACCTCACTGGTGAGCAGGCTGCCCGGCCACTCGACCGGGCGGCGGCCGTCGCCCGCGACCAGCATCGCCCCCACCAGGCTGCGCACCATCGCCTGGCAGAACGCGTCGGCCTGCACGGTGGCCACCAGGATGCCGTCCGGGTCGCGACGCCAGTCCAGCCGGGTCACCTCGCGCAGTGTGGTCGCGTTCTCCTTGCGCCGGCAGTACGCGGCGAAGTCGTGTTCACCGACCAGACCGCTCGCCGCGGCGTTCAGCGCGGCCAGGTCCAGGGGCTTGGGCCAGGCCAGCACCTCGTGCCGCCGCAGCGGCTCCGCACCGAAGGGCGCGTCGGTGACCCGGTACTCGTAGCGCCGGAAGGTGGCCGAGAACCGGGCGTCGAAGTCGGACGGCACCTCGGTCATCGCCCGTACGCGTACGTCGGTGGGGAGCAGGCGGGCCAGCCGACGCAGCAGCCGCCCCTCGTGCTCCCGCCACACGTCGACGGGCAGGTCCAGGTGGCACACCTGCCCGGTGGCGTGCACTCCCGCGTCGGTCCGCCCGGCCACCGTCAGCCCGGTGGCCGTACCGGCGCCGAGGACGAGGTCCAGGGTCTCGACCAGCACCCCCGCGACGGTGCGCCGGGTCGGCTGGGCGGCCCAGCCGGAGAAGCCCGTGCCGTCGTACGAGACGTCCAGCCGCAGCCGGATCCGCTCGTCCACCTCGTACCTCCTGTCATGGGTCGGGCCCGACACCCCGATGGGGTGCCGGGCCCGACGTTGCCCTTGATCAGGCCTTGTTCTCGGTGGCCTCGTCGCTGTCCTCGCGGGCGGCGTCGGTGTCACCGGACGCCGACACCGGCGCCTCGGAGTCCTGGTCGGCCGGGGCCGACTTCGGGGTCTCGTCGGCCGGGGCGAGCGCCTCGACCTTGTCCTGCTGCGCGGCCTTGCGGGCGGCGGTCTTCTTGTTCGCCTTCGGCTCGGCGACCTGAAGCTCCTCCACCAGCTCGATGATGGCCATCGGCGCGTTGTCACCCTTGCGCGGACCGGTCTTCACGATCCGGGTGTAACCGCCGGGGCGGTTGGAGTACCGGGGCGCGATCTGGTCGAACAGGGCGTAGACCACGTCCTTGTCCTTGACGACACCCAGCACCCGCCGCCGCGAGGCGAGGTCACCGCGCTTGGCCTTGGTGATGAGCTGCTCGGCCAGCGGACGCAGCCGCCGAGCCTTCGTCTCGGTGGTCTGGATCTTGCCGTGCTGGAACAGCGCGGTCGCCAGGTTGGCGAGCATCAGCCGCTCGTGCGAGGGGCTGCCGCCGAGGCGGGGGCCCTTGGTGGGCGTGGGCATTTTTGGTGCTCCTCAGTTGTGGCGGCAGCGCGGACTAGAGCTGCTCGGTCTCGCGGTAGTCGTCGGTGTCGTAGTCGGCCTCGCCGAAGGTGTCCACGACGTGCGCCGGGTCGAAGTTCGGAGCCGAGTCCTTCAGCCCGAGACCCATCCCGGCGAGCTTCATCTTGACCTCGTCGATCGACTTCTGCCCGAAGTTGCGGATGTCGAGGAGGTCGGCCTCGGTACGCCCGATGAGCTCACCAACGGAGTTGATGCCCTCGCGCTTGAGGCAGTTGTAGGAGCGGACGGTGAGGTCCAGCTCCTCGATCGGCAGTGCGAGGTCCGCCGCCAGCTGGGCGTCCTGCGGGGACGGCCCGATGTCGATGCCCTCGGCGGTCTCGTCCAGCTCCCGGGCCAGCCCGAACAGCTCGACCAGCGTCGAACCGGCGGAGGCCAGCGCGGTACGCGGACCCATCGACGGCTTGGTCTCGACGTCGATGATCAGCCGGTCGAAGTCGGTGCGCTGCTCGACACGGGTCGCCTCGACGCGGTAGGTCACCTTCAGCACCGGCGAGTAGATCGAGTCGACCGGGATGCGGCCGATCTCGGCGCCGGACTGCTTGTTCTGCGCCGCCGTCACGTAGCCCCGGCCCCGCTCGACGGTCAGCTCCATGTCGAGCCGGCCCTTGCCGTTGAGGGTGGCGAGCTTGAGATCCGGGTTGTGCACCGAGACGCCGGCCGGCGGCTGGATGTCCCCCGCGGTCACGTCGCCCGGGCCCTGCTTGCGCAGGTACATGCTGACCGGCTCGTCGTGCTCGGAGCTGACGCACAGCTCCTTGATGTTCATGACGAGCTCGACCACGTCCTCCTTGACACCGGGGATCGTGGTGAACTCGTGCAGCACGCCGTCGATCTTGATCGAGGTGACGGCCGCGCCCGGGATCGACGACAGCAGCGTGCGCCGCAGCGAGTTGCCCAGGGTGTAGCCGAAGCCCGGCTCCAGCGGCTCGATGGCGAACCGGGACCGGGTCTCGTTGATCGACTCCTCGGACAGGGAGGGTCGCTGGCTGATGAGCATCTTTTCTCTTCTCTTCCGGGGCGCCCGCTATTTGACGCCCACGACACAAACTGTTCCGGTGGCCCGCCCCCGGGAGGGCGGGCCACCGAACGAGCTCGGACTACTTGGAGTAGAGCTCGACGATCAGCTGTTCCTGGACCTGCGTGTCGATGACCTGCCGGGCCGGGAGGGAGTGCACGAGCACCTTCATCTGGCTCGGGATGGCCTCAAGCCACGCCGGAACCGTCTTCGAGCCGGCCTGAGCCTGCGCGACGATGAACGGGGTGAGCTCCTTGCTCTTGCCCCGAACCTCGATGATGTCGTGCTCCTTGACGCGGTACGACGGGATGTCGACCTTCTTGCCGTTCACCGTGAAGTGACCGTGCTTGACCAGCTGGCGGGCCATGTCCCGCGAGTGGGCGTAGCCGGCCCGGTAAACGACGTTGTCCAGCCGCGACTCGAGGATCTGCAGGAGGACCTCACCGGTCTTGGCCTGCTTGCCAACGGCTTCCTCGTAGTAACCGCGGAACTGCTTCTCCAGCACGCCGTAGACACGACGGGCCTTCTGCTTCTCGCGGAGCTGGAGCAGGTACTCCGTCTCCTTCGTGCGGCCGCGGCCGTGCTGCCCGGGCGGGAACGGCCGGGACTCGAACGGGCACTTCGGACCATCGCACTTGCTGCCCTTGAGGAACAGCTTCATCTTCTCCCGCCGGCAACGGCGGCAGTCTGCACCGGTGTAACGAGCCATCTCTCTCTACCTCTCAGACCCGGCGACGCTTCGGCGGACGGCACCCGTTGTGCGGCTGCGGGGTGACGTCGGCGATCTGCCCGACCTCGAGGCCCACGGCCTGCAGCGAACGGATGGCGGTTTCCCGGCCGGAGCCGGGGCCCTTTACGAACACGTCGACCTTGCGCATGCCGTGCTCCATGGCGCGACGCGCGGCAGCCTCGGCGGCCAGCTGCGCGGCGAACGGAGTCGACTTGCGGGAGCCCTTGAAGCCCACCTGGCCAGCGGAGGCCCAGGAGATGACCGCACCGGTCGGGTCCGTGATGGACACGATGGTGTTGTTGAACGTGCTCTTGATGTGCGCCTGCCCGTGGGCGACGTTCTTGCGTTCCTTGCGCCGGACCTTCTTGACAGCGGCTCCGGCACGAGCCTTCGGTGGCATAAGTCTGTGCGCTCCTAGTTGACTTTCCGGATTGGGTTGCGGCCTGACCCACCTCGGCGGCGGCCGACCCCGTCATCCGGTTAAGAACTACTTCTTGCCGGGCTTCTTCTTGCCGGCGACGGTCCGCTTCGGGCCCTTGCGGGTCCGTGCGTTGGTCTTGGTCCGCTGGCCACGCACGGGCAGACCCCGGCGGTGCCGGATGCCGGCGTAGCAGCCGATCTCAACCTTGCGGCGGATGTCAGCGGCGACCTCGCGGCGCAGGTCGCCTTCAACCTTGTAGTTGCCCTCGATGTGGTCGCGGAGCTGCACGAGCTCCTCGTCCGTGAGGTCCCGAGCGCGCTTGTCCGGCGAGATGCCGGTAGCGGCGAGTGTCTCCTGGGCACGGGTGCGACCGAGCCCGAAGATGTAGGTGAGCGCGATTTCCATCCGCTTCTCGCGGGGGAGATCCACGCCGACTAGACGTGCCATGTGCGGGCGTACTCCTCGTGATGTGTGGCGGAGGTGTGGACCCGTCCCATCCCGCTACCGACTGTCCCGTCCTTCCGACGCGGTGAGCGCCGGCGACCGGGAACGGTCGCTGCCCGAGCGGGCCCCGGCCTCCGACCGGGGGTCAGCCACGCAGGAGTACGTCTCGCGTACCGCTCGTGGCTGGGACGAGCATGTGTGATGTGTGTGTCGCTGAGGATCCGCCTGGACCAACGCCACCCGGCCGGTTACGGCCGGACGGGCTGAGTCAGCCCTGGCGCTGCTTGTGGCGCGGGTCGCTGCAGATGACCATGACCCGGCCGTGCCGGCGGATAACCCGGCACTTCTGGCAGATCCTCTTGACGCTCGGCTTGACCTTCACGGTTGCCTTACTTCCCATCTGGCCCGGGGACGCGCGTTGCACGACACCAGACGTCGAAGACGGACACGGGACTTCCCGGTCGTCGTCAGGACTACTTGTAGCGGTAGACGATGCGCCCGCGGGTCAGGTCGTACGGCGAAAGTTCGACGACGACCCGGTCCTCCGGAAGGATGCGGATGTAGTGCTGCCGCATCTTGCCGCTGATGTGAGCCAACACCTTGTGGCCGTTCGCGAGCTCCACCCGGAACATGGCGTTCGGCAGGGGCTCGATGACCCGACCCTCGATCTCAATGGCTCCGTCTTTTTTCGGCATGTCCTCCGCTGTCCTGACGTCGATTGCTCCGGGCGGCCCACAACGTCTTACACGGAAATCTGATCAGAATCAGAAGACCGCGCCAGCCGCGGCTCCAGGTCCCACCGAAGCGCAGGGTGGGCATGCCGGAGTGGACGCTGTGCGCCGATCTGAAAGTGTACGCCGGCCTGCACTCGCACGCCAAACCGGCCACCCACCCACCCCCGTCCCCCACCCCCAGGGCCCCACCCCCAGCCCCCGTG
>NZ_JAGPYA010000089.1:0-19475 GCF_018070245.1 Micromonospora sp. M61
GGGGTCGGCGGTCACGGCGGCAAGGGTACGACCGCCCCGCCCCTGCTCCCGTGATCCGCACAGCCTCCGGTGATGCAGAATCACCCCTCATGCCGACGGTGGTTGTTGAGATCCACGTCCCCCTCCGGCCTGCCCCCGGGTTGGCGGACGACGAGTACCCCTACCCATGGATCGACGATGTCGAGGACTTCCTGGCCGACCTGGACGAGCAGGACGGCGTCGAGGAGTACGACGACGGGGAAGAGGACGGGGACGTCTACGTCTTCTTCATCACGGGCGCCGACGAGAGCGGTCTACTCCGGGTTGCCTCCCAGGTGGCGGCCCTCGACCGGGTCCCTGCCGGCGCCTTCGCGATCGTCACCGACGACGAGGCGGAGGAGTTCGGGATGGGCCGCCGCCGGGTCGCACTGCCGTAGCCCTCCACACTGAGCGGAACACGCTCGGGTCAACCCGGTTCCTCAGAGCACTCTGGCCAGGGCCTGCGCGGCGGGGGTGTCCGGTGCCGCCTGGTAGGCGATGATCACCTGCCCCTCGGCACCGGCGATGGCGAGCGTCTCCCGTCGCAGCGTGAGCGGCCCGACGACGGGATGGTTGAAGCGCTTGACCTCGTCGCGTGTCGGCTGTACGTCGTGCAGCGACCAGCTGTCGCGGAAAACGCTGTCAGTCAGTAGCGAGGAGATGAGGTCGGCGGTCGCGGGATCGCGCGGGTCGGCTTCGGCGCGGAGCGCGGCGGCGCTCTGGGCGGCGATCTGCGCCCAGTCGGGAAACAGCGCACGCGCCGCGGGGTCGAGGAACATGCCGCGGATCAGGTTCTGACCGGGCGTGTAGAGCGGGGAGAGCGCCATGGCGAGCTTGTTGGCCGCCAGCACGTCGAACCGGCGGTCGCGGACGTACGCGGGTGTCTGGCTCCACGAGTCGATGAGCTGCTGCACCGCGTCGGAGACCGCCGTGTGCTCGACCCCGTGCGGCGGAGCGTCGGCGAGCGCGGTGAGATGTGCCCTCTCGTCGGGATTCAACCGCAACGCGCTCGCCAGGGCGTTCAGCACCTGCGGTGAGGGGTTGCGGTCCTTGCCCTGCTCCAGGCGGGTCAGATAGTGCTGGCTCACGCCTGCCAGGTGGGCCAGTTCGTCACGGCGCAGTCCCGGCACGCGTCGACGCCCGAACGACGTCAGCCCCGCCTCGTCCGGCCGGACCCGCCCGCGACGTGCCCTGAGGAAGTCGCCGAGCGCATTCTCGCCTTTCATTCCCGCCAGCCTAACCCTGTCAGGGTGCTGGCAGCCTGGCGTCCGCCGCCGCATGGTCGAGTCATGAAGACATGGTTCATCACCGGCGCATCCCGCGGCTTCGGCCGCATCTGGGCCGAAGCCGCGCTCACACGCGGAGATCGGGTCGCCGCGACCGCACGCGACCACAGGGCGCTTCAGGATCTGACCGAGGCGTACGGGGACCGGGTTCTGCCACTGACCCTCGACGTGACCGACCGCTCGGCCGTGTTCGACGCGGTGTCCCGGGCAGCGGAAACGTTCGGCCAGCTGGACGTCGTCGTCAACAACGCCGGCTACGGGCTGTTCGGCATGGTCGAGGAGGCGACCGAGGAGCAGGCCCGCGCGCAGCTGGAGACGAACTTCTTCGGCGCTCTCTGGGTGACCCAGGCCGCCCTGCCCGTGCTGCGCGCGCAGGGCACCGGTCACATCCTCCAGGTTTCCAGCATCGGAGGGATCGGGGCCTTCCCCACCCTCGGGCTCTACAACGCGTCGAAGTGGGCACTGGAGGGGCTCAGCGAGGCGTTGTCCGCCGAGCTCGCCCCACTCGGTCCGAAGGTGACGATCGTGGAGCCCGGACCGTTCGGCACCGACTGGTCCGGCGACTCGGCCGTGCACACGGAGCCGATCGGGGCCTATGAGCCCGTACGGCAGGCACGCCGGGCCGGGGCGGCCGCCCGCACGCCGGACGATCCCGCGCTGACCGCCGGAGTCATCCTGCAACTCGTCGACTCCGAGGAGCCGCCGCTGCGCCTGTTCCTCGGCCCGTACCCGTACCTTCTCGCCGAAAAGTTGTATCGGAACCGGCTCGCCACCTGGAACGACTGGCGCTGGCTGGCGGAGCAGGCGGCACCGGGCCAGGAGGGTGACCCGGCGTGAGTGCCGGTCGCGGGGCCCGGGTACGACCGCCCCGCGTGCTGCCGCGCCGGCGTCGAGTGCGGTTGCCGACGGGAGCGGGTGCCCGTCGCGACGGGTGGATACTGTCGCACCATGCGGCTGAGTCCGGACGAGGTCGAGCTGTTCGAGCACTCCAGGGCCCGCCTGGAGGCGATCGCCTATCGCCTGCTGGGCTCGGCCAGCGACGCCGAGGACGCCGTTCAGGACACGTTCCTGCGCTGGCAGGCCGCCGACCGGGAACGGGTCGAGACACCCCAGGCGTGGCTGACGAAGGTGCTCACCAACCTGTGCCTCAACCACCTCACCTCGGCACGGGCCAGGCGGGAAACCTATGTGGGCACGTGGCTGCCCGAGCCGGTTCTCGCCGGGGACCGGATGCTCGGCCCGCTCGACACCGCCGAGCAGCGCGAATCGGTCTCGATGGCGGTGCTCACCCTCCTGGAGCGGCTGTCCGCCAACGAGCGTGTGGTGTACGTGCTGCGGGAGGCCTTCGGCTACTCGCACGGTGAGATCGGCGAGATCCTCGGCCTCAGCGAGTCGAACTGCCAGCAGATCTACCGGCGCGCCAAGCAGCACGTCGCCGCCGAGCGGGCCCGCGCGGAGGTCGACCAGGCCACCGCGCGGAAGATCGTCGCGGAGTTCCTCACGGCGGCCCAGCACGGCGAGATCCAGCGGCTGGTCGAGTTGCTGACCGACGACGTGACGAGCACCGGGGACGGCGGCGGCAAGATCCCGGCCCGGACCACGCCGTTCTCCGGGGCACTGGCGGTGGCGAAGTTCCTGCGCGGCCTGTTCAAGCCCGCCGACGTCAAGCGGGACCTGATCGGCGGCAGTCCCGCCCTGTACGTCGCGGTCGTCAACGGCAGCCCGGCGGCGGTGGTCGTGATGGACGACCGCGTCATCGGTGTCATGTCCCTGGAGGTGACGCCCGAGGGGGTCGCGGCCATCCACACCCAGGTCAATCCCGACAAGCTCGTGCGTGCCACCCGTCAGTGGTCCGCCGCCGACCACGGCGAACCCCTCATGCACGTGTGGTGACCCAGGTCATAGCCGGTGCCTGTCAGGAATCACGTCGCTGTCCGGTTCAGGAAGCGACCACCGCCGAGACAGGAGTGACACCATGAAGCACCGCATCGTCGTCCTCGGAGCCGGCTACACGGGAGCCGTCGCCGCCGGGCGTCTCGCCAAGCGACTGCACCCCGACGACACCGAGATCACCGTCGTCAACGCCGACCCCGATTTCGTCGAGCGGGTCCGCATGCACCAGGTCGCCACCGGGCAGGACCCCGAGCGCCGCCCGCTGAGCAAGGTCTACGCCGGCACCGGCGTCACACTGCGACTGGCGCGGGTCACCGCCGTCGACGCCGACCGCAGGTCCGTCGCGCTCGCCGACGAGCACGGCACCGACGAGATCGCGTACGACACGCTCGTCTACGCCCTCGGCAGCACCGCCGCCGACCATGGCGTTCCCGGCGTCGCGGAGCACGCGTACGACATCGCCGGCAGGCCGTCGGCGCTGCGGTTGCGCGACCGCCTCGACCAGCTCTCGGCCGGCGGGACCGTGCTCGTCGTCGGCGGGGGTCTCACCGGCATCGAGGCGGTCACCGAGATCGCCGAGGCCCGGCCGGACCTCGACGTCGCGATCGCCGCCCGTGGCGTCCTCGGTGACTGGCTCAACGAGAAGGCGCAGCAGCACCTGCGGAGGGTCTGCGACCGGCTCGGCATCACCGTGCACGAGCACGCGGACATCGCGCGGGTCGAGGCGACCGCTGCGGTCACCGCCGACGCCCGGGTGATCCCGGCCCAGGTGACCGTCTGGACGACCGGCTTCGCCGTCCATCCGATCGCCGCCGCCACGACCCTGACGGTCGCGGCGACCGGCCAGATCATCGTCGACGCCTCGATGCGCTCGGTCTCACACCCCGAGGTGTACGCGGTGGGCGACGCCGGACTCGCCGAAGGCGCTGGCGGCAAGCCATTGCGGATGTCCTGCGCCTCGGGCATCCCGATGGCCTGGCAGGCCGCCGACGCCATCGCCGCGCGGCTGGCCGGTCGGGAGACGTTCCCCAAGGCCCCGCTGCGTTACTTCAACCAGTGCATCAGCCTCGGCCGCCGCGACGGCATCATCCAGTACGTGACCGCCGACGACAGGGCCAAGCCGTCCTTCCTCGCTGGAAGGCTGGCGGCCCGCTACAAGGAGGTCGTCTGCAAGGGCGCGGCCTGGCAGATCTCGCACCCGGTGCTCTACCCGGTGCGCCGCCGGCGCATCGCCGCGACCCGGACGGAGACCGTCACGACGATGTCGTGAGGCGTCAGGAAAACGTCCGACGCGCCCACGTACGGAAATCGGTGGTGGGCAGGCCGAGGGCGCGGGTCATCTCCGGTCGGGCGGGGCTGCCGTTCTCGTTGATTTGCTCCACCGCGTTGACCATGGCGGGCAGCAGGCCGCGCTCGACGGCCTGCTGCGGGGTGAGCACGGGCGCGGTGACCGCCCGGCCGGTGACCTCGCTGAGGAGGGCGGCGATCTCGGTCATGGTGAGCAGGTCGCCGGCGAGTTCGACGTCCAGGCCGTCGAGCCTTCCCGGGTTGGTGAACGCGGTCGCCGCGGCCTCGCCGATGTCGTCGACGGCGATCCACGGAAGCCGCGTGTCCGCGGCGAAGCCGGTGATGATCGTGCCGCTGGACCAGTCGCCGAAGAGGTAGGACCAGCCGACGAGGTTCTCCATGAAGGTCGAGGGCTTGAGGACGGTCCAGTGTGCGAAGCCACCGGAGCGCACCATCTCGTCGATTGCCGCCTTGCTCTCCCAGTAGTGCCTGTCCCACCGGCCCTCGGCCCATCCGGGCTGGTTGCGGTGGAAGTCGCCGGCACCGGAAACGCTGCTGTGCACCACGTGCGACACGCCGGCCCGGCGCGCCGCCTCGACGACGTTGCGACCGCGGGTCACCTCGGCGTCGCCAGACATGTTCGTCACGTCGGGATACGGGATGGAGAAGAGGCCGTCCATCCCGTCCGCCGCGGCGAGCAGCGACTCCGCGTCGTCCAGGTCGCCCTTGACCAGTTCGGCGCCCCGCTCCCGCAGAGCCTTGGCGCTGTCGCTGCCCGGGTCCCGGACCAGGGCACGGACCGCGGCGCCCCGGGCCAGCAGCGCGCGGGCCGTGGCGCCGCCCTGCTTGCCCGTCGCGCCGATGACGAGAACAGCCATGATGCCTCCCCAGAACCAAGTGGGGTGGTCCCCCACTTTTCGTCGGCTACGATATGGGGGACCACCCCACTTTGGCAAGGCGGGCCATGAGAGCGGACGCACGGCGCAACTACGACCTCATCGTCTCCGCGGCCACCGAGGCGATCGCCCGCGACGGCGCGTACGCCTCGCTTGAGGAGATCGCCCGGTCCGCCGGAGTGGGCTCGGCGACCCTGCACCGGCACTTCCCGTCCCGCTGGTCCCTGCTCCAGGCCGTCTTCCGCACCTGCGTCAGCAACCTGGCGGCCCGCGCCGGAGACCTGCTGACCGCGCCGGACGCCCTCGACGCGTTGACGACCTGGCTGCACGAGGTCACCGCGTACGCCACGACAACCCGCGGCCTCGCGGATTCGCTCCTGAACGAGCCCACCGAGGAGACCGACGCCTGCGGCGCGACGCTCGTCGCGGCCGGTGAACCGCTGCTGCGCCGAGCCACCGACGAGGGTTCGATACGCCCCGACATCACGATGGCGGACCTGATGATGCTCGCCAACGGCATCTCACTCGCGGCGCAACCAGCGGGCGCGGCCAAGGCGGGACAACTGCTGACCCTCGCCCTGGAGGGGATCCAGCCACCCCGGCGGTGACGGGCCTCCGAGGCGGTGGCCGCCGGAGCGGCTGATTCACCTGAATCGGTCCGCGCCGGCATGCGCGTCCAGGTCAGCGGTCGGTGGCGCACAGCGCCGTCTCGACGCTCCGGTTCACCGCGCCGAGCATCTGCTCGCTGGTCGGCAGGCCGGTGACGGCGACGACGGCGCTCCGGCCGTCCCTGGTGGCGAGGTTGCGGGTCTCGAAGCCCTGGATGTCACCGCCGTGACCCCAGGCGTAGCCGCCGCAGGGCAGCTCGTACCGGGCGACACCAAGCCCGTACGCGTACTCCCCGGCCGGCTCGAACCCGGGCGCGGGCACGGTCGTCATCAGGGCCGTCTGCTGCGCGGGCTTGAGCAACCTGCCGCCGACCAGCGCGTCGAAGAAGGTCCGCAGCTCGTCCGGCGTCGACACCAGTTGGCCGGCGGACCAGCCCAGGGACGGGTCCATCTCGGTGACGTCCACCCACGGGGCGCCAGGCGCCACCGCCACGTAGCCGTGCGGGTGGGTGCCACGGAGCCGCTGCTCCCCGACGCCCGGCCAGTAGGTGTCGCGCAGACCGAGCGGCCTGATGATGCGGTTGGTGATCTCCTCGCCGATCGGACGTTCGGTGACCTGCTCGACGACGAGCCCGGCGAGGACGTAGTTGGTGTTGCTGTACTCCCACTTCTCCCCCGGCGCGAAGTGCGGCGCGCCGGTGAGCGCCGCGTCCACCAGCCGACGCGGCTCGTAGTACGAGTGGCTCTTGTCGATCAGGTCCTGCGACCTGGTGAACAGCACGTCGTCGTAGTCCGGCAGGCCGCTGGTCTGTTGCAGCAGCTGTCGTACGGTGATCCTGCCGCCGTCGTTGCCGTTGCCGCGCACGACCCCGGGCAGGTAGTGCTCGACTGTGGCGTCCAGGTCGATGCGGCCCTCGCCCACCAGTTGCAGGACGACCACCGCGGTGAAGCTCTTGGTGTTGCTGCCGACGCGGACCTGGCCGTCGCGGGGAACCGGGCGGCGGGTCTGGAGGTCACCGACACCGGCGGTGTAGTCCCGGACCCGCCCGTCGGCCCCCCGCACTGAGGCGAGTACGCCGGGGAAGCCGCTCTCGCTGACCAGGCCGTCCAGTTGTCGCTGCACGACGTCGCGCGGGCCGTCGCGCCGGGCGGTGTCGGCGAATGCCGAAGGGCCGGTCAGGGCGGCACCGACGGTGACGGCGGCCAACGCGGCGGCGGCCATCCGCACGGTGCGACGGCGGCGGGAGGGATCGTTCGGTGTCACGGGCATGATGACTCCTCGGTATCGGAAACGCTTGACACCATCAATGGTTCAAGAAGTCCGATACCTGGACGATCCCCCCTGCTGCCCTCCTTCGGTACAGCCTGCGCTACCCCGGCCGGCCGGTGATCAGTACCTGACCTGGCCCCCGACAAAGGGTGACGCCTCGCTCGGCCGGCCGTCGACCGTCGCGCCAGCGAAGGCGAGACTCGGCGCGAGGTAACGGTTGTTGTCTGCCGGGAAGTTGAGCGCCGGTGTCGACACCTCGTCGAGTCGTGCCGTCTGCTGCGGCGACAACCGCACGTCCACCGCGGCCAGGTTCATCTTGAGTTGATCGAGGCGTCGCGCCCCGATCAACACCGAGCTGACTCCCGGTCGGGCGCCGACCCAGGACAGTGCCGCTGCCGCCGGTGTCACCTCGGCATCCCTCGCGACCTCGTGGAGCGCGTCGATCACCTGCCAGTCACGCTCCGCGGGACTGCCCACCAGCCCGGCACGTGTCGTGTCGACGGTGCTGTTTCCACGGACAAACTTGCCGGAGAGCCAGCCGCTCTTGAGCGGGCTCCACGGCAGTACGCCGAGACCGTGCTCGGCCGCCATCGGGATGAGTTCCCCTTCGACCGTCCGTTCGAGCAACGAGTATTCGAGTTGCATCCCGATCGCTGGCGTCCACCCACGGAAGTGCGCGACGACCTGCGCCTCGGCCGCCTTCCACGCGGGCAGGTCCGACAGGCCCACGTACCGGATCTTGCCGGCCGTGACGAGGTCGTCGAGGGCTCGCAGCGTCTCCTCGACCGGGACGCCCCGGTCCCAGTTGTGCAGCCAGTAGATGTCCAGGTAGTCGGTGCGCAGCCGGCGCAGCGACTCCTCGGCCTGGGCGACCACGGCCTTGCGCCCGGCGCCGCCACCGTTGGGATCGCCGGCGAACAGGTTGCCGAAGAACTTGGAGCCGAGGACGACCCGGTCGCGTAGTCCAGGCCGAGCGGCCAGGTAGTCGCCGATGATCTTCTCGGAGTGCCCGTTGGTGTAGATGTTTGCGGTGTCGATGGAGTTGCCGCCACGTTCCAGGTACTCGGTGATCATCCCCTCGGACTCGTCGACCGGGGCACCCCAGCCATGGTCCTCGCCGAAGGTCATCGCACCCAGGGTGTAGGGGCTGATACGCAGGCCAGAGCGGCCCAGTGTGATGAAACTGTCGAGTGGCATGCCCCCAGTGCACACCTGCGGGCCACCGACCGGGTAGATCAGAACTGGCAGCGCGTTGCCCGATCCTGCCAAAGTCGGCAGGATGAGCCCCATGAGCGCGCTGCCCGAGATCCGCGACCTGGTGCTGCGCCACGCCGGCCGACCCGCACCGGGCGGCCTCGTCCTGCACCGCAGCGACTCCCCCACCGAGCCGATGCCGTCGCAGTCCGCGCCGGTCTTCGCTCTGATCGCACAGGGCGCGAAGTACGCGGTACTGGGCGAACGGGTCTTCTCGTACGGTGCCGGGCAGTTCGTCGTCGCGTCGACGGAGCTCCCGGTGATCGCCCACGTCAGCGAGGCCAGCCCCGCCACGCCGTACCTGGTGCTGGGCCTCGCTCTGCGCCCGCCACTGATCGCGGAGCTTCTGCTGGAAACTCCACCGTCGCGCGGCGAGCCGGCGGCGGGCATAGCGGTCAGCACCGCGAGCGACGACCTGCTCGACGTGGTGGTGCGGCTGCTGCGACTGCTCGACCGCCCCGACGACCAGCGCGTGCTGTGGGCGGGGGTGGAACGCGAACTCGTCTGGCGGTTGCTGACGAGCGAGCAGGGTGGCACGGTCCGGCAGATCGGGCTGGGCGACGGCAACATCGTGCAGATCGAACGGGCGATCCGCTGGATCCGCGAGCATCACGCCGACCTGTTCCGCGTCGAGGACGTGGCGCGCGCCGCCGGGATGAGCGTGACGTCGCTGCACCGCCACTTCCGGGCCGTCACGACCATGACACCCATTCAGTTCCAGAAACTGATTCGGCTCCAGGAGGCACGGGCCCGACTGCTGGCCGAGCCCGGTGACGTGGCGGGCGTCGGGTTCGCTGTCGGCTACGAGAGCGCGTCGCAGTTCAGCCGCGAATACCGGCGACTGTTCGGGCTCCCGCCGGGGCAGGACGCAGCCCGCCTGTCCCGCGTCGACCCGGCGCAGCTCGCCGACGTGTGAGGGTGCCACAGGGGGTGGCCGGCTGGTCCGGTGGCAACGGGGTGGTGCCGGCGTTCGACCCGTCGAGGGTGACCGTGGCCGGCGGCGCGGCCGGCCTCGCCCCGACGAGCGTGATGCCTGTGAGTCATCAAGATGACTCACAGGCATCACTCACTCAGGGGAACCACTGGGTCAGCAGCGTGCCCAGCCGCTAGAACCCGTCCCACTGGCGGGCCGAGCACTTCCAGGTCTTCCCGCCATCCTGCGAGATGCAGACCACGAGGAGCGTCCCGAGGAAGGGAACGCTGACGGTGAAGATGTGAGCCTTTGTCTTCGCGTACGCGACGCCGGAGTTCTCGGCGATGTCGGCCAACGCCCACCCCGGGTCCGGTCCCTTCACCGTCGCCACCCGGCGCAGCGAGTCGACGTCCTTGCCGTCGAGGAGCATCTCGACGTCCTTCGCCGAGGGCTCGCCCTCGCCGACCAGCGTCTCCACGGCGGACGGGCCATCCACTGTGACTCCGTTGGCCTTCTCGAAGGCCGCCTTCGTCTCGCCGATCGTGGTGTCGCCGCCAAGGTCGAGGGTGATGACCGGTTCGCCCGTCCGGCGCGACAGCAGGCATTCCCAGACGGACTTGCCCGACGCGACGCACATGGTCAGGCACCAGTCCCGACCGCCGGGCACCGACGAGGCGAAGATCAGCGACGTGGTCCCTGTCGCGGTGTCACCCTTGCCGTCGTACGCGCCGTCGGCGAGGTCGGCCATGGTCGTGCCAAGGATGTCCCGGCCGCCCGGCATCGTGCCCACGACCTTGACGCCGTCGACCTTCTCACCGGCGACGAGCGCCGCAAGCTGGTCGCTGGTGAGATCGCGGCCTCCCGCGTCGACGGCCAGCACCTTGTCCAGGTCGCCGACGGGCCGGCCGGTCAGGTCCTCGAACTGTTGGAGCATCGTCCCCGGGGCACCGGGGTGGTCGGTGACCGTCGTCCGGGCCTCGCCCTCGGCGGCCTGCGACGGAGCGTACGAAGCTGTCAGCCCCACGATCAGGGCCGTGGTGATGATGGTGACGCGCCTGGTGATGTCCCGCAGAGTTGTCATCCTGTCCTCATCTCGGTGATCGGTTTCGGCGGAGTGGGACGGGCTACCAACGACACGTGACGATGTCGCCGAAATCGTTGGGGGACCCCACGTCGCAGTGGTCGTCGATCCACTCACCGATCTCGCCGATCGTGTCCACGATCCACGCGAACACCGACTTGATCGCGCCCCAGATGCTGAAGTAGACGACTGTCGTCTCGGGTGTGCCGCCGGCCTCGTCGATGACGTCCTTCGTCGACATGGCGGCCTCGGGCTTCTCGATGATGTCCAGCACTCGTACCCCGGTGTCGTCCTTGCCGGCCAGCAGCGCCGCGACCTGCTCCGAGGTCCGCTCCTTGCCGTCGTCGACCGCCACGATCGCGCGGTCGATCAGCACCTCTCGGCTGCCGCTGACGGCTTGGGCGATGGTGGCGATCTCGCCCACCGTGAGGTCGTTGCCGAGCGCGGGGCCGGTGAACCGCCGGGCCGAGACGGCACCGGCCGGATCGATCTGGATCTCGCCGGCTCTGATCATGTCGTCCGCCCCGAACGGGTCCCACGCGAACGTCCACTGCCCGCCTTCGCAGCGGAACTGGCCGTGCTCCAGGCCCTCAGGCTCGGTCTCGGTGCGGACGACTCCGCCGCGCTCGTCGACGTGCTGGACCACGCAGTCGGTGCCTTTTGTCGGCGGCTTGTCGGGCCGGGCCACGGCCGCGGAGGACATGGCCAGCAGCGTCCCGCTGACCACCCCGATCACCGCGAGGCGGTGTGCCAAACGCTTCATCGAACGCTCCATTCCTCGGAAAGAAACTGGTGTCCGAAGAGTGGCGGGCCGCGCTGAAGCGGCCCGGAAACGGCGCTGAAAGCGGAGTACGTCAGTGCAGCCGCGTGGCGTCGAGCTGGTCGAGGTCGGCACGGATCGTGTCGGCGTCGGCATCGCCGAGCTCGTCGAGGATGCTCAGGGCCCGACGCCACGCCACCCGGGTGGCACCGAAATCGGCGAGGGCCCGGTGGCTGCCGCCGAGGTTGACGTACGTGCTCGCTTCGGCGTACCGGTCGTTGACCTGGGTGAAGAGGTCGAGTGCGTGCTCGTAGCAGGCGATGGCCCGCCGGTCGTCGCCGAGTTGGTGATGGGCGTGGCCGAGGCTGTCCCACGTGTCGGCCTGTCCCTGCACGTCGTCGACCTCCTGCAACTTTCTCAGCGCCTCGCCGCACGACTCAAGGGCACGGTGGTAGTTGCCGAGCAGTCCTTCCTGCCAACCGACCGCGTTGAGGGTGTACCCCTGCCCGGCCTCGTTTCCGGCCCGCCTGAACAGGGTCAGCGCCCGTCGGGAATGGTCGAGTGCCTGGTGGTGCTGCCCCTGTCGCTCCGCCAGCTGACCAAGGTTCAGGCAGGTGTGTGCCCGCCCGGCGTCGTCGCCGACGTCGGTGAACAGGTCGAGCGCGCGGCGCAGGTGGTCGTCGGCCTCGTCGTACCGTCGAAGCCTTGAACAGGCGAGACCGAGGCTGCGGTGCGCGTGGCCCTGCCCGGTCTGATCGCCGATGCGGGACGCGGCGGCCAGAGCGATGCGTTGCGTGCCCAGCCAGTCCTGCCAGTGCCCCTGCCGGTGCAGGAAGCCGGCCATGGTCCAGGCGAGCCGCCAGGCGTGCCCCTCGAACCCGGCCCGTGCCGCCAGTGGCACCGCCGCGAGCAGAACGGGAACCTCGGCGGTGAACCACGCCGTGGCGGCCAGCTTGTTCTTGGGCCGTTCCGGCGTCACGCCCGCTCGCGGTGGCGGGAGGCTGATGTCGCTGAAGTGCGGGTGCAGTGCCAGGTCCGCCGCGTGGGCGGTGTGCAGGCAGTGGTCGAGCAGTCGGTGGACGGCGGCATCACGCTCGGCCGGTGCCTCAGCCTCGTCGGCGAGGCCGGCGGCGTACGCGCGCAGCAGGTCGTGGAACGCGTAACGCCCGTACGTGTGCTCGGTCAGAAGGTTCGCCCGGGTCAGCTCGGTCAGCAGCGGACCGCTCGCCTGCGGGGTGATCCCGGCCAGGCTGGCCACGGCCGGGACGGAGACGTCCGGGCCGGGATGCAGGCTCAGCAGCCGGAACAGCCGGACCGCCGGTGGGCTGAGCGTTCGGCACGACCAGGAGAAGACCGCCCGGACGTCGGTGGCCTCGTCACCGCCGTGGAAGGCGCCCAGATCGCCCAGCTCACCGGCGACCGCCGCCAACGAGAAGTGCCGGTTGGTGGCGGCTCGGGCCGCGACGATGGCCAGGGCGATGGGCAGCCGCGCGCAGCGGTCGGCGATGTCGTCGGCCGCGCCGGGTTCGGCGGCGACCTGGCGCGCCCCGAGTCGGCGGGCCAGCATGTCGCGCGCTTCGCCGGGGCTCAGCAGGTCGAGGGGCACCGGTTGGGCGCTCTCGGTGACGACCAGTGGGAGAAGCTGGTCGCGGCTGGTGACGATCGCCAGACAGTCGGGTGAGCCGGGCAGCAGCGGCCGGACCTGTTCCGCGTCGCGCGCGTTGTCCAGCACCACCAGCAGGCGCTTGCCGGCCACCGTCGTGCGGTACAGGCTCACCATCAGGTCCCTGTCGCTCGGCATCCGGGCCATCGGAACGCCGAGCGCCTCCAGGAATCCGTGCAGCGCTCGCGCCGGGTCGGTCGGGGTGGCCGCCGGGTCGAAGCCGCGCAGGTTGACGTAGAGCTGCCCGTCGGGGAAGCGCTCGGCCGCGCGGTGCGCCCAGTGCACGGCGAGCGCGGTCTTGCCGACGCCCGCGGTCCCGGACACCACCACGGCGCCACCCCGGTCGACGAGCGCCTCGAGGACCGCCAGCTCCGCGTCGCGTCCGGTGAACGTCGGTACGGGGGGAGGCAGTTGCGCCGCGACCCGCGTTGGTGCCGCCGCGGCCGGCGCGGCGATCGCGGTGTCCTGGCGCAGAATCGCGCACTCCAGGTCCCGTAGCCGCGGACCCGGGTCGAGTCCGAGGTTCTCCCGCAGGTTGTCGCGCAGCCGCCGGTACGTCGCCACCGCCTCGCCCTGTCGGCCGTCGCGGTACAGGGCGAGCATCAGCTGCGCGTGCAGGTGCTCGTCGAAGGGATGCTGTCGGACGAGCCGTTCCAACCCGGGGACCAACCCCGCGTGCTCACCGACGGACAACCGGGCCTCGGCGAGCGATCGTTCGGCCTCCAACCGCAGGCGTGCCAGGTGTTCCGCCTGCTCCTCAAGCCAGGCCGACCCTGCCACGTCGGCCAGCGGTGGGCCCCGCCACAGCGCCACCGCGGCCGTCAGGTGCTTCACCTGCTCGTTGTGGTCCGTCGCACGCCGAGCCAGCTCGATGAGGCGCTCGGCGGCCTGGACGTCAGTGGAATCCGGCCCGGTGTCGAGCACGTAACCGGGCTGACGCGCCACGATCGACCCGGGCTCGCCGAGCACCCCGCGCAGGTAGGAGACGTGGCGCTGCAACGTGTTCGCCGCGGTGGCCGGCAGTTGGTCGCCCCAGACCACGTCGATGAGCCGGTCGACGCTGACCACCCGGCCCGCGTGCAGCGCCAACGTCGCCAGTACCGCCTTGCGGCGCACACCGTTCACCGCCTGCGGACTGCCGGCGACGATCACCTCCACCGGCCCGAGCAGCCTGACGCGTACGCCCGTGCCGGGGATTGACATCACCGAATCAAACTAACGTCCCCCGCCCAGCGAACTCGATCTATTCGTCGCGTAATGGACACGATCCACGTCGCCCCTGCGGGCGACACTCGCCGGGCAGCACGCACGGGCCCTGGGAGCTACCCTCTGGCGCACTACGGCAGGGAGGTGCGCCGATGAGCCATCGGCTGCGGTGGGTAGCGATGATGCTGCTCGGTGCGGTGATGCTGGGTACGGTCGGCCTGAGCCTCGGCGCCTGGTACGGCGGCCGCGGTGTCACGCCGCCCACCGACGACCAGACGCGGACTATGGCAGCGCAGTTGCTTCCTGGTGCGGTGCCGGTCCACTCTGGTCGGGTCGCGTATGGCTACCGGTGGGGCGTCCATCTCGCTGCCGACGACCTGGGCTCGGGCCAGGCGTTCTTCTGGTACGACGATGGTGACGACTGTGGGCTCGCCGAGCAGTTCCGGCGCAGCGCCCGGACGCAGGGGTGGCAGGGGCTCCACCGCGTCCCTGGCTACCTGTGCGACGGCTGGCGGGCCGAGCGCGACGGACTGACGGTTGCGCTCGAATATTCTGCTAGCGGAACAGAGCTGACCATCGCACCGGCCGCGCCAGGCAAGTTCCTACCCAGCACGGTCGCTGGCACCCTCGCCGGCGCCGCAGCCGGCGCGGCGCTGTTCGGGTGGGTGGCACGGCGACGTCGACCCGTACCCCTGCTGGTCTGCACCCTGGTGACGGCTGGCCTCCTCCCGGGCGTCGCCCTCACCTGGATGGCCCTGGGCCCGGGCATCGTCGTCGAGCCGGTCTGGCCCGTCTGGCCCGCTCTCGCTCCCCTGCTGGTGCCCCTGTGGCTCGTTCTCCTCCTGGTGGGCGTGTATGCCTTCGCGAAACGGGAGACCGAGACCGACAGCAGCTCTCGGGTCACGGTGGTGGTGGTGAGTGTCGCGTGCGCCCTGGCCCCCGTGGTGCTGGCCGCCGCCCTGCTTTTCATGTTCGTTCAAGCGCAGCCCGACCGTCCGACTGCCGTCGATCCCATCGTGCCGTGGCCGGCGGTAGATGGCCGGAACGTCCAACCGTCCCCGTCCCCCCGATAGGTGAGCGCAGTGACCACACGTAGCGGCAGGGTGATCGCCGACCAGACCATCTCCGCCGACGGGTACTCGGCCGGGCTCAACCAGACCGAGGAACGCCCGTTCGGTGACGACGGTGGCGACGGCTGGGGCCGAGGGCTGCACGCCTGGATGTTCGACGCCGCTGAGGAGAACCAGGCCGAGCTCGACCTGAGCAACGCCGCCTCAGCGGTCATCATGGGCCGGAACATGTTCGGCCCGGTGCGCGGCGAGTGGGATCGGCAGTGGGACGGCTGGTGGGGTGACGACCCACCGTTTCACAAGCCGGTGTTCGTGCTCACCCATCACGCGCGCGAGCCGCAGCCCATGGCGGGCGACACCACCTTCCACTTCGTGACCGACGGGATCGAGTCGGCGCTCGCGCAGGCACGCGCGGCGGCCGGTGGCGGTGAGATCTTGATCCACGGCGGTGCGACCACCATCAACCAGTACCTCGCCGCCGGTCTGGTCGACGAGCTGCGGCTGCACATCGCGCCGGTCGCCCTCGGCGCCGGCGTCCGGCTGTTCGAGGGCGTCCCGCCGCTGAGCCTCGAACAGGTGACGGCGCGGGCAGCGAGCACGGTCCTGCACGTGACCTACCGAGTGCTCTCCTGACCGACGGAGGATGCATTGTCTGCTATCGCGTCACTGACAGTGGTCCCCAGGGACAGAGATCGCCGAACGCCTACCGCAGTTGATCAAAGATAGCGGCCGAACGGCACGTGACCTGTTCCACGACCTCGCGACGGCGCCGGGTGCGCATAGACCGTTGTAGGGTGCGTGCCGTGGGATATTCGGTGATGCCCTCAGGCCGTCTGAACCTCCCGGAGTCGGAGGACGCCGCTGCGGTCGCCGCCGTCCAGGCCGCCCTGGCTGAACGCGGTGGTTGGTACAGGCCGGATGAGTTTCCGTCGGATGGCACGCTGGTCGACCTGGCGGATCCGGCCAGGGCCACAATCGTCCGCGACGGAGACTGGATCGAGTTCGGTTACGACGACGAGGGCGACCCCAAGTGGTCGAACCAGACGACGGCCTTCTACGTCGCGATTGCGCCGTTCGTTCGCTCCGGAACCGTCCAGATCGAGGGCGAGGACGGCGCCCGCTGGTCGTACACCTACGCGAACGGGCAGATCAGCCAACAGGGTTGGAACGGTTGGGATGGGTCCATCGAGCCGTTCGGCGATTATGTGGACCTCCCTCCCGTGGACCACCCATAGGTGCGGCTCCCCCACCGGCCGCTGACCCAGAGGGCCGCACTGGTAGCTCTCAGTCCTGAATCCAGGAGCCTCGACCGTTGTGCCAGGAGCGCGTAGGGTCCCAGCTTCATGAAGGCATTGATCTCGGTGGACCTGGAAGGCATCTCGGGGATCGTGCATCCCACCGAGACGAATCCGGATCGCTACGACTACGAGCGCGGCCGGGCCTTGATGACGGCCGAAGCGAACGCGGCGATTGCGGGTGTCTTCGACGCCGAACCCGACGCCGTGGTGTGGGTCGCCGACGCACACGGGACGTTTCGGAACCTGCTGCCGGAGGACCTCGACCGGCGTGCCCACCTCGTGCGAGGCAAACCCCGCCCGCTGGGCATGCTCGCGGGGCTGGACGAGCAGACCGATGCTGCCTTGTTCGTCGGCTATCACGCTCGGGCCGGTGCCGGGCCTGCCGTGCTGGCGCACACGATAAGTGACAGCATCCTCGACGTACGGGTGGGCGGACGCTCGCTGGGCGAGATCGGCCTCAACGCCGCCGTGGCGGGACACTTGGACGTGCCCGTCGTTCTGCTCAGCGGAGACGACAGCGCGTGTGCGGAGTTCAGCGAGCTGGTGCCCTCGGCGGTCACCGTCGCCGTCAAGCAGTCCCTGGGTCAGGCCGCCGCGGTGGCCCTACACCCGCAGGAGGCACGCGAGCGGCTGCGCCGCGCCGCCGCTGATGCGATCACCCGGCGCGGATCGATTCCCCCACTGAAGATGGCCGGGCCGCTGGACGTCGAGGTCGATCTGTACGGCCCCTACATGGTCGACCTCGCAGTTCTGGTGCCGGGCGTGACCCGCCTCGGAGGCGGCCGAACAGTCGCCTTCCAGGCCGCTGACTTCGGGAATGCCTACCGGCTGATTTCGCTGCTCGTTCAACTCGCAAGCATCAAGCCCAGCTAGGGCGTGAAGCGGGCCGCCGCCAATGCGTTCCCACTCAGGGGCGGCAGGTGTCCGCCTTGATGCTGTCGACGAACGCATCCCAGGCGGCGGGCTCGAAGCTGAGCATCCCGGTGTTGGGCGCCTTGGAGTCGCGGACGTCAACTGCCGCAGCCCGCTCGCGCACCTCCACGCACTGGCCGTTGTTGCCGGAACGGCTCGACTTGCGCCAGGCGTTACGTTCCATGCTCGCTCAGCTCCTTGACGAACTTGATCGACTCGGCGGGTGACCGCGCCAGCGTCTTCAGATTGTCGTACGCCGCCGACAGCCGCGCCAGGTCACGGCTCGACTCAAGGAACAGTGCGCCTGCCAGGGTTTCGATGTAGCCCAGTGGCGGCTCGTCCCGCTCAAAGCTGAGCAGGGCGAAGCCGCTGCTGATAGCCAGGTGGGCGCCGGCCTCGAAGCGCAGCACCTGGATCGTCACGTTCGGCAGCCGACTCAAGGTGACCAGATGATCGAGTTGCTCACGAAGCACGTCCGGGCCGCCCACCTCGGTGCGCAGCGACGCCTCGGAGAGGATGGCGTGCATCCGCAGCGGAGTCGGTTTCCGGCGCAGCACCTCCTGCCGGGTCATCCGGGCAGAAACCCGGTGGTCGATCGTCGCCTGGTCAGTCTCCCGGCCGATGACGTTGACTTCGCGGGCATAGCTCTCGGTTTGGAGTAGACCGGGCACGAGCATCGGCTCGAAGTTCTTGAGCTCCACGGCCTCGATCTCGTACGCGATGTAGGTGGCGTACTTGCCACCGAGGCGCTGCCACCAGCCGTCCTCACGCAGACCGCGCGCCTGATCGAGCAGCGAGGTCCCTGGCTCCTCGTCAATCTTGACGCCGTACGCGACCAGCAACTCCATGACGTCGCCGACCCGAGGTCTGATCTCGCCCGACTCGATCCGACTGATCCGAGACGGTGAGCAGTCAACGATCGCCGCCGCGGCCTCGCCTGGTGCCGGGCTTCCTGTTCGGGCGCCTGGTGGATCAGCAGGCCCGCACCGATCATGGCCTGGGCCATGCCCACCCGCACGGGCTGGGACCGCTCTCCCACTTTTAGGCGTGCAAGCCGGACCCATCCGGCGGGAAACCTTCGTGACACGACCACACGCACCCCTCGTCATACAGGCTCATGCGCCCATCATCGGAGGAGCGTCAAGCGCGCAATCGCATGACCGAAGCAGTTGCGTCTGACTCAATGAGCCGTTCCAACGTAATTGCGTGCTCCCACCAGCCGAACCGCTGGCGCATGGGGCCAAGCAGGGTAGACTAAGCCCCTAGCTAACCGAGGAGGTTGCGCCATGTCGGCTGAGGCAGTGCACTACAACATGCATGATGCCAAGACCCATCTGTCGCGCATCATCGAACGGGTGGAACACGGCGAGGAGATCATCATCGACCGGGCCGGTACGCCGGTGGCGAAGGTCGTGCCGCTGGTTCGACGGGCCAACCGCACCGCAGTCGGCTCCCTCGCCGGCCAACTGGACCTCTCCGGCGACTGGGACTCACCACAGACCAACGCCGAGATCGCCGCCGACTTCGGCGTCGGCGCATGACCCTGCTGCTGGACACCCACGTCGCGCTCTGGGCCATCACCGGCGACGCGACCCTCGGCACCGAGTTCCTCGACCGGCTACGCCACGAGCCGGACATCTTCCTCTCCCCGGTCACCCTGTGGGAGATCACCATCAAACAGAGTGCGGGGAAACTCGCCGGACCCCCTGACCTCGCCGAGCGGGTAAGAGACATGGGCTTCCGCGAACTCCCGGTGACCCACGCCCACGCCATCGCCGCCGGCCGCCTGCCACCGCATCACCGCGATCCGTTCGATCGCATGCTGGTGGCCCAGGCGATCACCGAGAGTCTGACCCTGGCCTCCCGCGACGCCTCGATAGCGCTGTACGACGTGGATGTCCTCAAGGTGTGATCGGACGGGCCCATCAACGCCTGATGTCGACGAGGGAGCTCCGACATACCGGCCGTGGCCTGCAACTTCGCGGGTCTTGAACCCTCCGTTTGGGTATCCGTTTCGGTGGGGCGGGCAGGACTCGAACCCGCAACCGAGGGATTATGAG